>CANQIH010000114.1 GCA_947624035.1 uncultured Oscillospiraceae bacterium
GCGCTGATGCATGGCGCAGGTGCCGGTGGTGCGGCGGGGCAGGATCTTGCCGCGCTCGGACAGGAACTTGCGCAGACGGGCAGTGTCCTTGTAATCCACATGGGTCATCTTGTCCGCGCAGAACTGGCATACCTTTCTGCGCTTGCGGGGCTTGGCCCGGTTGTTGCTGTTGTTGTCAGCGGTTCTATCGTAAGGCATGAACAATCCTCCTTTAATCAATACGGCAAATCGCCATCGTCTTCGTCCAACTCAGAAAAGGGGTTGTCGGAGGCGCTGCTGTATCCGGCGCTGTTACCGGCCGGAGCGGTCCGCGGCGCGGGCCCGCCTGCGGCGGGATGGTAGCCGCCCTCCTCGCGGGAGCGCTTGCTCTCGCCAAAATACACGTTGTCCGCCACGACCTCCGCGCTGACCCGCCGGTTGTTGTCCCGGTCGGTCCACTCGCGCATCTGAAGCCGGCCGGATACGATGGCCATGCTCCCCTTCTGGAAATACTTGGAGACGAACTCAGCCGTGCCGCGCCAAGCCACGCAGTCGATGAAATCGGCCTGCCGCTCACCGCTCTCACGGTTCCCGAAGTCCCGGTCCACCGCCAGACGGAAGGACGCCACAGGCGTCTGGTTCTGGGTGTAGCGCAGCTCGGGGTCTCTGGTCAACCGGCCCATCAGGTCGATATGATTGAGCATTTCCGTCTCCTCCGCGTCAGTCGTAGCGCAGGGTGATGAGGCGGCGCATCACGCCGTCGGTGATACCCAGCACACGGTCCAGCTCCGCCGGGAAGGCGGGGTCGCTCGTGAACTTGATCAGCACATAGTAGCCCTCGCCGATGTAGTTGATCTCGTAGGCAAGCTTCTGCTTGTCCTTGACCTCCATCTCATCGATCGTGCCGTGCTGCTCCACAAGCGCCTTGAACTTCTCTACGATAGCCGTACGGGCCTCCTCGTCCAGATTGGGGTCGATGATGTACATCAGCTCGTACTTCTCGCTTGTTTTCGCCATGTTAGCACCTCCTTATGGTCTTATGGCCCCTGTTGTCCCCAGGAGCAAGGAAATCAGCCTGGTTTTGAGACTAAGCCTTATTATTATACACGTTTTTCCATGTTTGTCAACAAGACTTTTCGTCCCGCGGGGCACGAAAAGCCGCTGCCGGGGCGCCCGGTTGAAATAAGGCGCTTTTTCTGGTACAATGGCATGGGCCGGGACCCGGCCCCATTCCAGATATGAGAGAGGTGACGGCCATGGGCCGGACGTTCCTGGCCGCGGCGGCGGTGCTGCTGGCGGCGTCATGTCTCTGTCCCCCTGCTCTGGCCGCCGGGCGGGAGCCCCCTCCGGCGCCCCAGGTCACAGCTCCCGGCCCGGTCCAGGGCCAGACCGGCTGGGTCACCCGGGGCGGCCGCCGGTACTACTATAAAAACGGCCAGATGCTGAAGGGCGGCTGGCTCACGGTGGACGGCAGGCAGTACTATCTGGCCGCCGACGGCCACATGATGAGCTATGGCTGGCTCACCGTGGGCGGCAAGCGGTACTATCTGGCCCGGGACGGCCACGTGATGAAGCGGGGCTTTCTCACCTACGGCGGGCGGAAGTACTACCTGGCCCTGGACGGGCACATGATGAAAGGCGGGTGGCTCACGGTGAACGGGCAGAGATACTACCTGGGCAGCGACGGCGCGGCCCTCACCGGCTGGCACGCCATCGGCGGGCAGATGTACCGGTTCGACGAGAGCGGCAAACGCACAGTCAGCGCCGGCCCGGCGGAGCGCTCCCCGGACTGGATAGGCTCCCTCCGGGAGGCCAGGACCACGGACGAGCTCATGGTGGTGGCCGCCACAGGCACCCAGGCGGATGTGTCCCTGCACATCCGGGACGGCGGCGGCACCTGGTACCGGGTGCTGGACGTCCGGGGCACTGTGGGCGCCAACGGCCTGGGCAAGCAGCGGGAGGGCGACAAGCGGACGCCGGTGGGCGTGTACCACTTCACGGACGCCTTTGGCATCCGGCCCGACCCGGGCAGCGTCATCCCCTATGTCCAGGTGGACGACAGCCACTGGTGGGTGGGCGACTCCAGCTCCGCCTGGTATAACCGGTTCGTGTCCGACCGGGAGGTAGTCCGGGATTGGGCCGGCGGCACCTCGGAGCACATCGTCACCTTCGGCCATGTGTACAACTACGTGCTGGCCTTCGACTTCAACAAGGAGCTGACGCCGGGCGCTGGGTCCGCCATCTTCCTGCACTGCCTGCGCTCTCCCGGCAGTCCCACCGGCGGCTGCGTGGCCATCCCGGAGGAGAGCATGGTCCAGGTGCTGCGCACGGTGGACAAGACCTGCTCCGTCATCATCGACACCCCAGCGAACGTGAGGAACTACTGACCCGGCCGCGCGAAATGCTGGTTTTTCGCTTGAAACGGTATTGCGCCGCCCATGTAACTTTGTTATAATGTTAGTGTAAATTAATGAAAATCATGGCAAGGAGGAAAGCCCTATGACGAAACGATTCTTGTCTCTTGTTCTGGCGGTCCTGATGGCCT
This sequence comes from uncultured Oscillospiraceae bacterium, assembly GCA_947624035.1. Lineage (GTDB taxonomy): Bacteria > Bacillota > Clostridia > Oscillospirales > Oscillospiraceae > CAJOIG01. The sequence continues at coordinate 2,525 of CANQIH010000114.1, forward strand.
TTTCCCTCTGCTCCCCGGCCCTTGCGCTGACGGAGCCCGTGGAGCCGGACCAGGCCGCCCATATCCGAGCCTGAGGCGATCGATCTGCCCGTCCCGGCATCGGAGGGGCCGATCCCGAAGATCACCGCTACGAGCACCCTTGCCGTAGGCACAAGGGGCGGCGAGATCTGGCTCACGGCCGGAGATAAGGAGTTTACTCTTTCCGGTAATAGTAATGATCAATACTACCAAACTTCCGCAGAGGAATTGTTTTCATTAAGTATCGGGAGTGCCCAGACACTTAAGGCTAAAGCTAATGGTTATACGCTCAGCAGAGACAGTAAAACCGCCACATTGGTTTTCGATGGTGCGCCTAACCAAAGCGGGGAAGCGACACTGACGGTGCCTGGGGGGATCCTGGGCGACGATTATGCCGGTCAGTCGGCAACGGTAGATGTCCCGATCCTCGAAAAAACCACCATAGCCGCTGAACCCAAGTCTTACACGCCCAAGGGAGACCCTGCGGAATTCACCATTACTGTAAATGGAAGCCTGTTCAATGATACCAGCAAAATAAAGGGTCAATTGGATACGTGTTTCACGTTAGGCGGTGATGTCGGCAACAACACGAAAATCACCGACGCAAACGTGACCGACGGGGGCAAAAAAGTCACGCTCACCGTGACCGGCATCACTAAGGGCGGTAGTGATCTTACGATCACGGCGAACCCAGCGGCGTTCAAGTACACACCAGGCGCGGCGCCCGACCCAGTAACATTCCCCATTACCGCTCCCAAAGGCACCGTCAGCGCCAAGCTTGACAAAGAGCTCACTGTAGGCACGCCTGCCTCTGACGCAAAAATCACGCTCACCGCTGATGGGGACTTAGTATTTGCTGGATCCCAGCCCGCTAAAGAGGAATTTGTGCTGAGCGGCGTCCCCGGTCTGAGCGTCGGCAGCGTCCAAAAGGATGAAAGCGGGGTCACACTGACTCTGAACGGCACCCCGGAGGAGACCGGTTCGCTCAAGATCAAAGTGCCCGACGCAGCCTTTGTGGCAGTTCCCGAGACCTCGTTCAGCGATGTTTTAGTCGAGGGCACTGTGAAACCTCTCCCTGGCGGCAAGGTCACCGCAGCCCTTACAGGCGGCCCACTCACTGCGAACACGTCTACACCCGCAGAGACGAAGATCACGCTTACCGCCAGCGAAGGTCTGGAATTTGTGGAAAAGCCTAAAAAGGAAAGCTTTGCCCTGGAGCCCGATATCGGCCTGAAATTCGAGGTTTCTAAGGACCCCAGCGGGACTGTTGCCCTGAACCTGAGCGGCGAACCGAACCAGGCAGGGATGATCGGCGTCAAGTTGCAGCCAGATGCTTTCAAGTACAAGCCCCAAGCTGCTGTCTCTACAGAGAAGACCATAACCGTCTATGCCTCCGGCACTGTCCAAGCTTCCCTTACCGGCGGTGATAACAAGCTCACCGCTGGCGTGGCAGCAAGCGACACGCAGATCACGCTCACTGCTGGCGGAACTCTGGAGTTTGTCAACGATCCTAATGCTGAATACTTTACCCTGAGCGGCGATGCCGAAGGCACCACTCTCAAAGTTTCAGAAGCCAACGGGAGCGGAGAATCCGTTACTCTGACCCTGGAGGGAGCGCCGAAAGAGGGTGGCAAGAGCATCAAGGTCTCGATAAATCCCGATGCGTTCGAGAACAAACCACAAAATCCTATTGAGGCCACCGGCGACATCAAGGTGGAGTATCCCAGCAGTACGATCGAGGCGGCCCTTGAGGGCACGCTCACCGCAGGCACGAAAGCTGGAAGCGCGAAGATCAAGCTCACCATCAAAGACGGCACTCTGAAGTTTAAGAATGAGAGTTCTAACTCGGGCATCTTCACCCTGAGCGTCGAAGGTTCGACCGGCCTTGCGATCGGTGACACGATCGAGTTTGAGAGTGAAAAGATCGTGCTGCTGCCGCTGACCGGCATACCGGCAAATGGCAGCGATAAACCCATGGCGATCACGGTCACCGTGAAGCCTGGCGCGTTCGAGTATGCGCCCGAGAGCGATATCACCGCGAACGGCAGCATCTCCGTCGGCTTCCCCGATGTCACACTGGAGGCCGCCGTCACCGACCCATCCGGCACAGAACTGCCGGATAACGGCGGCAAGGTCACCCTGACTGTGACAGGCAGTGTTTTCAAGAGCAGCGCTACAAAGGACGATTTTTCCCTGAATGACAACACGATCGTCACCGGCATGAGGATCGAAGACAAGGTTTCCGTTTCCCCCGATGGGAAAACCGTCACACTGACCATCGGAGGCATGGCGCACCAGGGCGGCGATATGACCATCAAGGCGCTCCCGACGGCGTTTGAATACCAGCCCAAGGATGCCGTCCCGGCCACCGTCAGTGTCCAGGTGCCCAGCGTCACACTGTCCGCCGCCCCGGCGGAGATCACCCTGGGCAAGGACGCCCAGCCTGTGACATTCACGATCACCGTAACGGGCGGTACGTTCAGAAGCTTTGGCCTCAGCGACAACCATTTCAACGTTACCCACTCTGACTGCGGCAGCCCGTCGATCACAGACGTGACCGTAAACGGGACCACCGCCGAAGTCACTGTGGACAACATCTCCAAGAAAGGCACGCTGGTCATCGAAGCGGACATAGACGCGTTCAATGAGCCGGAGCCCAGCGGCCCTGTCAACGTGCACATCACCGTCAATCCGCCCGAGGTCACGCTGACCGCCAGCCCCAGCTCCATCACCCGGGGCCAGACCCCCGAGATCACCCTCACGGCGGAGGGCAACGTGTTCAACGCCATCACCGATGAGACCTACTTTAAGATCTCCGGCGTCGAGGGCGCCGAGATCGGCAAGGTCACCGCGGAGGACGGCGAGAACACCGCCAAGCTGACGCTGAGCGCGGCCCCCACCGCCTCCGGCACCATGACCATCACCGTTGACCCGCAGGCGTTCAAGTATCCTCCCACCGACCCTGTGACCGCCAGCATCACCGTTTCCGAACCCTACTCTCCCCCCGCGGCCACCCCGACCACCACGCCCACTGCCACGCCGGAGCCCACCACATCCCCGGAGCCCACGGCCACGCCGGAGCCCACCACATCCCCGGAGCCCTCTGTCACCCCCGCGCCCACGGCCACGCCCAGCGGCGAGCTGGTGGAGAAGGACGGCAAGACCTATTGCGTGGACGAGGACGGCGAATTCCTCACCGGCAAGCAGACCGTTGACGGTACGGACTACTACTTCTCTGAGAAGGACGGCCACAAAATGACCAGCGGCGTGGTCAACGCCGGCGGCGGGACGCTCTACTACCTGTCCGCCAAGGATGGCCACATCATGAAGGGCGGCTGGATCAACGCCGGCGACGGCAAGCACTACTACGCCCAGGCCGACGGCACCCTGAAGTGCGGCGCCAAGTTCACCGCCGCCGACGGCAGGGACTACTACACCAACAGCAAGGGCGTCCGCCAGTCCGGCGTGCAGAGCGCCGGCGGCAAGCAGTACTACTTCTCCGTCAAGGACGGCCACATGATGAAGGGCGGCCTGGTCACCGGCCCGGGCGGCAAGCAGTACTACGTCTCCGCCAAGGACGGCCACATCATGAAGGGCGGCTGGGCCCGCGGCCAAGCCGTCACGGGCAAACCGGGCTACAGCTGGTATTACGACCTGGATAAGACCGGCGTGGTCATCCGCACCGTCCAGCATCCCACCAACAGCTGGCCCGCCTGATCAGTTCCCCACCCCGCAAAAACCAAAAACGCCCCCCGGCAAGGCCGGGGGGCGTACGCTGTGTGGTTTGGGATTATTCGGCGGTCTCCTTCTCGAACAGCTGCTGCTGCAGCTCCAGGTTCGCAAAGCGGTCCTGGGCGGCCTTCTCCGCCTGGGTGAACAGCTTCTCGGCGCGATCGGGGAAGCTGAGGGTCAGCGCGGAATAACGGGCCTCGTTCATGATGAAGTCGCGGTAGGAGCCGGTGGGCGCCTTGGAGTCCAGGGTGAAGGGGTTCTTGCCCTCGGCAGCCAGGGCGGGGTTATACCGGAACAGGTTCCAGTAGCCGCAGTCCACAGCCTTCTTCATCTCGGCCTGGCAGTTGGTCATGCCGCCCTTGATGGAGTGCATCTCGCAGGGGGCGTAGCCGATGACCAGGGACGGGCCGGGAT
>CANQIH010000115.1 GCA_947624035.1 uncultured Oscillospiraceae bacterium
ATGAACCCCAAGCTCATCATCGCCGACGAGTGCATCTCGGCCCTGGACGTGTCCATCCAGGCCCAGGTGGTGAACCTCATGAAGGACATCCAGGAGGAGACCGGCACGGCCTACCTCTTCATCGCCCACGACCTCTCCATGGTCAAGTACATCTCCGACCGCATCGGCGTGCTCCACCTGGGGCACCTGCTGGAGACCGGCACCACGGAGGAGATATTCGACCACCCCGTCCACCCCTACACCCGGAGCCTGCTGTCCGCCATCCCGGCGCCCAACCCGGTGGTGGAGAAGCAGCGGGTGGCGGAGAGCTACGACTACAAGACCTCCGGCATCGACTACAGCCAGGGTACCTACCACCTGCTGGAGGGCACCCACTACGTCAAGTGTACCGACGCGGAGTTCGCCGCCTGGAAGTAAAGAGACTCAAAGCCCCCGGTCTGCCGGGGGCTTTGGCGTGGCTTTCCGTCGAATACGGCGGCGGGATTGGTGAATTTGCCCATACCCAGGGGCGGGGGCTTGTAGTATAATCCAGGGGACAAAGGAAACGAGGTGTTTATCATGACCGCTTATGACCGCCGTATGGCCGCCCGGAGGGACGAGCTGGAGGCGCTTTATATGGAGCTGTATGGCGACCGCGCCATGCTGGAGGACCTGGAGGGCCGCATGGCAGAAGCCTACGCCGCCCGGAGCCTGGGCCTGCGCCGCCTGGACGGCCGCCGGGAGCGGGAGCCCGGCTGGTACCGCCGGGGGAACATGCTGGGCATGACCATGTATACGGACCTGTTCGCCGGGGACCTGCAAGGGCTGCTGGGAAAGCTGGACTATCTCTCGGAGCAGAACATCACCTATCTGCACCTGATGCCCCTTTTGAAGATGCCCCACCCGGACAACGACGGGGGCTACGCCGTGGAGGACTTCGGCCTGGTGGACCCGTCCCTGGGCACCAACGAGGACCTGGCGCGGCTCACCGCCGCCATGCGGAAGCGTGGCATGAGCCTGTGCCTGGACTTCGTGCTGAACCACACCGCCGACACCCACGACTGGGCCATGCGGGCCAAGGCCGGGGACCAGGCGTACATAGATAGGTACATATGCTACGACACGCCTGACATCCCCCGGGAGATGGAAAAGACCATCCCCGACGTGTTCCCGGCCACCGCCCCGGGCAGCTTCATCTACGTGCCCGAGATGAAAAAGTACGTCTGCTCCTCCTTCCACCCCTACCAGTGGGACCTCAATTACCGCAACCCCGCCGTGTTCAACGACATGGCCGCCGCCATGCTGAAGCTGGCCAACATGGGGGTGGAGGTGATGCGGGTGGACGCCACGCCATACCTGTGGAAGGAGATGGGCACCACCTGCCGGAACCTGCCCCAGGTCCACACCATCATGCGCATGATCCGGCTCATCACCGAGTGCGTGTGCCCCGGGGTCATCCTGAAGGGCGAGGTGGTCATGGCGCCGAAGGAGCTGGCGCCCTACTTCGGCAGTCTGGCCAAGCCCGAGTGCCACATCCTCTACAACAGCTCCACCATGTGCACCCAGTGGAGCGCCCTGGCCAGCGGGGACATCCGGCAGCTGAAGCACCAGCTGGACGAGCTGCACAGCCTGCCGGAGCACTGTGTGTTCGTGAACTACCTGCGCTGCCACGACGACATCGGCTGGGGCCTCAACGAGGAGTTCGGCTGGAGCATCGGCCAGGACGCCCTGGCCCACAAGAAGTACCTCTATGAGTTCTACGAGGGCAGCTTCCCCGGCTCATGGGCAAGGGGGGAGCGGTATAACTACGACCCGGTGACCCAGGACGCCCGGACCTGCGGCACCACCGCCAGCCTCTGCGGCGTGGAGAAGGGCCTGGCGGAGAACGACGAGGCCCAGGTGGACCTGGGCATCCGGCGGGACCTGATGATGCACGCGGCCATGATGACCATGGCGGGCTTTCCCATGCTGTCCAGCGGCGACGAGATCGGCCAGCTCAACGACTACGGCTACCGGGATGACCCGGCCCGCCGGGAGGACAGCCGGAACGTCCACCGGTCCATCTTCAGCTGGGCCAACGCCGCGAAGCGGACCGAGGCCGGTACGGTCCAGCAACGGATATGGGACGGCCTGCGGCAGCTGGAGGCCATCCGGGCCAGTGAGCCCTGCTTCGGCCCCAACGTATGGGTCACCACCTGGGACACCCACAACGACCATGTGCTGGCCCTGATCCACAGGACAGAGGCGGAGACGCTGGTGGGGCTATTCAACTTCACCGGTGCGGAGCAGGACGTGTCCCTGGACGCCGTGGAGGGGGATTTCACGGACCTCATCACCGGTGAGGCCGTCCGCTGCGACAGCCGGACGCTGGCCCCCTGGCAGTACAGCCTCTGCCGGAAGACGGAGGGCTGAGCGGTGTTCGGACGGAAAAAGGCGGCTCCCGTCTTCGACAGGACCGGCAAGACGCCGGTGATCCGGGCCAGCATCTGCACCGGGGAGAAGGTGGCCGGATACCGGGACGAGAAGGGCCGGTTCACGGAGGTCATGCTCATCCGGGGGGACCGGGACATGCAGGAGTTCCTGGACAGATACGGGTTTTCCCGGGACGAAGTGAAAACAGAGTGGTAAAATGAGAAGGCCGCGTCCATTCGGACGCGGCCTTGTGTTATTCTGGGATAACTGCTCACAGCTTCCGAGCCAGCATGTCGGGGTTGGAGCTGTGGGCCAATGCCTCCTCGCGGGTGATCTTCCCGGCCTTGCAGAGCTTTTGCAGACTGGCGTCCATGGAGAACATCCCGTCGGTGGAGGAGGAGTAGATGAGCCCGTCGATCTGGTGGATCTTGTTCTCCCGGATCATGTTGCGCACGGCGGTGGTGACGGTCATGAGCTCAAAGGCGGCGGTGACGCCCCCCATGGTGTTGGGCACAAGCTGCTGGCTCACCACGGCCTGGAGCACGCTGGCCAGCTGCACGGCGATCTGCCGCTGCTGGTTGGAGGGGAACACGTCGATGATGCGGTCGATGGTGTTGGCCGCCCCCAGGGTGTGCAGGGTGGACAGCACCAGATGGCCGGTCTCGGCGGCGGTCATGGCGATGGAGATGGTCTCCAGGTCCCGCATCTCCCCCAGGAGGATGACGTCCGGGCTCTGGCGCAGGGCCGCCCGCAGGGCCACGGCGTAGCTGGCGGTGTCGGAGCTGATCTCCCGCTGGGAGATGATGCTCTTCTGGTGCCGGTGCAGGTACTCCAGGGGGTCCTCCAGGGTGATGATGTGCTTTTCCTGGGTCTGGTTGATCCTGTCGATGACGCAGGCCAAGGTAGTGGATTTGCCGCTGCCGGCGGGGCCAGTGACAAGCACCAGGCCCTTTTTGAGGCCGCTCAGGCCGATGACCTGGGCGGGGATGCCCCGCTTTTCCGGGTCCGGCAGGTCGAAGGTGATGACCCGGATGACCGCGGCCAGGGAGCCGCGCTGGACATAGGTGCTGACGCGGTACCGGCTCAGGCCGGCGATGGCGAAGGAGAAGTCGTCGTCGCCGGTCTGGCGCAGCCTATCGATGTCCCGGTGGGCCAGCTGGTAGATCTCCGTCACCAGCGTCTCGCACTGGTCGGGCATGACCCGCTCGCCGCCCAGGTCCATGAGCTTGCCGCCCAGCTTATAAGACAGGGGACGGCCGGCGACGATGAAGAGGTCGCTGGCCCCCTGGTGGGTGGTCTCCGTCAGAAATTCCAGTACAGTCATGTTTTTCCTCCAATATCAGCCGATGGGCAGGCTGCTCAGGTCCGGCAGGCCCATGGTGTCGTCGGCGGACCAGTCGTAGGCGGACACGGCCTGCCAGGCCAGGATGTCATACCCGCCCTCCGCCGGGAACGCCAGCTCCACGGCCAGGACCTGGTCCTCCCCCAGGGGGACCTCATAGGCGCAGCCGCCGTCCGTGAGGCGCACGCCCTCCACGGCGTCCGCCGTGAGGCCCTGGTCCCGGGCGGCCAGGATGTCGATGAGAATGTCGTTGGCGGCATTTTCCGCCGCATAGTAATCCGTGGTCCGCTGGGCGCTCTTGCGGCTCAGACGCAGGTCGGCCTGGGCGCTGACCAGGGACAGCACGGAAAAGGTGAGCATACACAGCATCACGAAGATGAGCACGATGGAGGTAGTGCCGGTGCTGATGATGGAGCGCTGCTTGTTGCTTTGCTTGCCCATAGCGCGCCTCCCTTACGACGCGGGCCAGCGCAGGTCCAGCTCATAGATGACCTGCCCGTCCGCGCCGTCCATGTGGATGTGGGCGGTACCGGCGCCGTCTTCGGCGGCGGTGTGGATGAGGAGAGTGTAGGCGGCGTCCGCCTCGCCGCAGGGGGCCAGATCGCCGTCATAGCCCACGGCCACGTCCTCCCCGGCGGCGTAGGCGTTGGGGAAGTAGGCCTGCAGCTGCTCCAGGGAGCCGTCCGTGTACTTCACCGCGCTGGCGGCGCTGGATACGGCGGAGGAGGCGAAGGCCAGGTCCTGTGCCTCGGCGGTGGCGCTGTGGGCCTTGGCGAAGGCCTGCACGCACACGGCGGCGCCCAAAGAGAAGAACAGGATGGCGATGATGAGCTCGATGAGAAAAAGGCTGGAGCGGGCGTTGTTCACAGACTGCATGGCGTTCCCTCCTTTCCGGGCGGCGGGCGTCAGCCCCCGCTCCGCAGATGTGTCAGATACCGGACCGTCTGGCCCTCGCTGCCGGCGGCGGAGAACTCGTAAAAGCCGTCCCCGGCGTCGGTGATGGTGAAGTCCTTCACCTGGAGGATCTCGTCGCCCATGGCGGCGGTGACCTCCGTGCCCTCCCGGACGGTGAGCTCATAGAGGGCGTCATCGCCGGCGTAGATGTAGGTGAGGTAGGTGCTGTCCCCCAGCTGGTCGGAGAGCACCAGGGCGGGGGCGCCCTCCACCTCGCCCATGGCCACGGCGCCGGCGGCGTCGTGCTGGCGGAGCTTTTCCGCCACGTAGGAGATGGCGGTGCGGGTGGAGTAGGTGTCCTGCATGTGGGCCACGGTGCTCTGGTAGACCTGGATGCCGATCATCACCAGGATGAAGGCCGAGGCGGCGAACACGCAGAAGAGCCCCAGGGTGAAGAGAAGGTCGGTGGTATGGGTCCGGGTCCTGTCGTTTCCGTTCATGGCGCGCCTCCTCAGGACCGGGCGATGACGGTCACGTCCGGCATCAGGTTGGAGCCGATGATCTCGTAGTCCACGATGTACCGGTCCCGGTCGTACTGCAGGCCGTAGTGCTCCTCCAGGTAGGCCAGGCTGTCGGGGTAGAACCCCTCCAGGGCATAGCAGTGGACGGCGCTCTGGAGCACGGAGTTTTTCAGGCCCTCCGCCTCCTGCCGCGCCGTGACGCCGCTCAGGTCCCGCAGGCCCGCGAGAAAAGCCGCCAGCACCAGCAGGAAGAAGGCCGCGCTGGCCAGCTTCGTCAGGGCGCCGGAGCGGACGCGGGTCCTCTCGAATCGGTTCATAGACGCCTCCCGTCAGCCGATGTTGGACATGATGCCCATCAGCGGCAGCATGACGCTGAGCAGTATCATGCCCACCGCCACGGACAGCACCGCCACCAGCGTGGGCTCCAGCTTGGAGATGATGCTGGCCATGCGCTGCTGTATCTGCTCGTCGTACTGGTCGGCGATCTGGCTCATCACGTCGTCGATGGCGCCGGTCTTCACGCCGATGTGGACCATCCGGGCGAACACGCCGGTGAACATGCCGGTCTCGTCGATGGCGTCGGAAAGGCTGCCGCCCTCCGCCACCATCTGGCGTATCCGCTGGGCCTTCTCGCCCACCTGGGGGTGCTCCACCAGGCGGGAGACGGTGTCCAGGCTCTCGTCGATGTTCAGGCCGCTGCTCAATGCCAGGTGCATGCCGCTGGCGAACCGGGCGCAGGCGATCTGCTCGGCCAGCTTTTTCGTGCCGAAGAAGGAGGCGGACAGCTTTTTCACGCCGGCCCGGCCCTTCTGGGAGCAGAAGAAGTACAGGCACAGCCCCGCCACCGCCGCGGCGATGACGATGAACACCACGCTGTAGCGGCTCATGGCGCTGCCCATGCGCAGCACGGCGCCGGAGATGCCCGTGAGGCCGGTGCCCAGCTGCTGGAACACCTGGTTGAACACCGGCAGCACCTTGATGACCAGCACCAGCATCACCACCACCATCATCCCCAGCATCACCAGGGGATAGGTGACGGCGCTCTTGATGCTCTTGGCCAGCTCGTCCTCCCGCCGGTAATAGGCGGCCAGGGAGGCCATCACGTCGTCCAGGCGGCCGGACTGGTCGCCCAGCACCACCATGTTGCACATGTACGCCGGGAAGCAGCCCGCCTCCTCCACGGCCTCGTGGAAGCTGCCGCCGCTCTCCATGCACTGGAGCATGTTCTCCAGGAGCGTCCTGCCCTCACCGGCGGGCACGTCCTCCGCCATGATGGACAGACCCTCCAGGGCGGAGATGCCGGAGCGGAGGATCATGGCAAGCTGTCCGCAGAAGGTGGACAGCTCCGCGTTCGATAGTGGTTTCATACCGGTCCCTCTCTCGTCAGTGCAGTTGCTGCACGGTGTAGTTCGACCCGTCGCCGATGTACTTCAAAATGGACTTGCTGTTCTTGGCGCTGGAGGCGAAGGTGGGGTCCATCCGGGTCCAGTCCTCGCCGGTGAATTCGATGA
>CANQIH010000116.1 GCA_947624035.1 uncultured Oscillospiraceae bacterium
CGACAGCGGCGTGGGAAAGTCCGAGACCGCCCTGGGCCTTCTGAAGCTGGGCCACCGGCTCATCGCAGACGACGCGGTGGAGATCCTGCGCTCGTCCAGCTTCCAGCTGGAGGGCCGCTCCCCCACGGTCATCCGGCAGTTCATGGAGCTGCGGGGCATCGGCGTCATCAACGTGCCCCGGCTGTTCGGCGTGGGCGCCATGAAGCCCTCCTGCCCCATCGACATGGAGGTCCACCTGGAGCTGTGGGACCCCAACAAGCGCTATGACCGCCTGGGCCTGGACACAGAGACCACGGAATACCTGGGCGTGTCCCTGCCCATGGTGACCATCCCCGTCCGGCCAGGCCGGAACCTGGCCTTCATCCTGGAGCTGGCCGCCCTGACCAACCGGCAGAAGAAGTCCGGCTACAACGCGGCGGAGGACCTGGCCCAGAAGTGGGACGAGAGCTTTTTACAATGAATGAAAAATCAGAGCCGCAGACCAGTGACTGCCCCCTTCAGTCGCGGCGCAAGCGCCGCGCCAGCTCCCCCGAGGGGGAGCCGAGGGGTGCGGCAATCGTCCGAGTCTCTGCCAGGCCCCTTGCCTCCCCCTGGGGGGAGGTGCCCCCGGAGGGGGCGGTAGGGGGAAGACTGGAGGTTAGACAGACTGCAGGTTTCCCCCCTTCAGTCGCGGCGCAAGCGCCGCGCCAGCTCCCCCGAGGGGGAGCCGAGGGGGACGGCGATCGCTTGAGGTTTCCGCCAGCCCCCTTGCCTCCCCTTGGGGGGAGGTGCCCCCGGAGGGGGCGGAAGGGGGAAACCTGCGACTGGACCCGGTGCGGTTTTCCCCTTTCAGTCAAGTATCACCATCGAGAGGAATATATGAATTACACCACCCTCATCAAGGATATACGCAAAGACCTGCCGGGCCTGGAGGTGCGGGAAAGCGAGCCCATGAGCGCCCACTGCTCCTTCCGCACCGGCGGGCCCGCCGCGGCCATGGCCTTCCCCGGCTCGGCCGGCGAGCTGGAGGCGCTGTGCGCCCTGCTGCGGCGCAAGGGCGTCCGGCCCCTGGTCATCGGCAACGGCACCAACATCCTGGCCCCGGACAGGGGCCTGGACCGGTTCGTGGTCACCAGCTGCCCCGGCGTGGGGCAGGTCCTGGTGGAGGGGACCACGCTCACCGCCGACTGCGGCGCCACCCTGGCCGCGGCGGCCGGCGCCGCGGCGGACGCCTCTCTCACGGGCCTGGAATTCGCCCATGGCATCCCCGGCAGCGTGGGCGGCGGCACCGTCATGAACGCCGGGGCCTACGGCGGGGAGCTGAAGGACGCGGCCGTCCGCACGGAATACCTGGACGAGGACCTGGTGCGCCGCACCGCCGTGGGGGCGGAGCAGGATTTTGCCTACCGCCGCAGCGCCTTTTCCGGCCGGGACGTGGTGGTGCTGCGCACCGTGTTCGCCCTGACGCCCGGGGACCCGGCCGCCATCCGGGAGCGGATGCGTGAGCTGGCCGCGAAGCGCCGGGCCAGCCAGCCCCTGGACCTGCCCTCCGCCGGCAGCACCTTCAAGCGGCCCGTGGGCGGCTACGCGGCGGCCCTCATCGACCAGGCGGGGCTCAAGGGCTATGCCGTGGGCGGGGCCATGGTGTCCGAAAAGCACGCGGGCTTCGTGGTGAACGCCGGGGGCGCCACGACGGACGACATCCTGCGGCTCATGGACCATATCCAAAAGACCGTGTACGCCGCCTCCGGCATCCTGCTGGAGCCGGAGGTCCGCATCCTGGGGGACTGACCATGGAGATACTCATCATCACCGGTCTCTCCGGCGCGGGCAAGACCCGGGCCGCCGACATATGCGAGGATCTGGGCTACTACTGCGTGGACAATCTGCCGGCGGCGCTGGTAGGCCGGTTCGCCGCCCTGTGCCAGGCCACCCACGGCCGGTACGAGCGGGTGGCCCTGGTGATGGACGCCCGGAGCGTGGAGAGCGTGGAGGAGCTGGACGCGGCGCTGGACGAGCTGAAAAAGCTGGACTGCACCGTGCGCATCCTCTTTCTGGAGGCGGACACACCCACGCTGCTGCGCCGGTACAAGGAATCCCGCCGGCCCCACCCGCTGGGGAAGCCCGGCGAGCCCATCCGCCACGCCGTGGAGCGGGAGCAGGCGTTTCTCGCGCCGCTGCGGGAGCGGGCGGACTTCATCATCCAGACCGACTCGGCGCCCCTGAACCGGCTCCGGGCCAAGATATGCAGCTGCATCCGGCCGGAGGAGCGGCAATTCGCCGTGAACATCACCTCCTTCGGCTACAAGAAGGGCATCCCGCCGGAGGCGGACCTGGTGTTCGACGTGCGGTGCCTGCCCAACCCCTACTATGAGCCGGACCTGCAGCAGCTCACCGGCCTGGACGGGCCGGTGGCGGACTTCATCTTCCGCAACGAGAACGCGGTGCTGCTGCTGGAGAAGCTGACGGACCTGCTGGCCTTTCTCATCCCCCTGTACCAGTCTGACCGGCAGGAGCTGAACATCGCCGTGGGCTGCACCGGCGGACACCACCGGAGCGTGGCCGTGGCCCAGGCATTGGGCGAGGCGCTCCAGGGCGGGGACCGGATGGTCACGGTCACCCACCGGGACATAGAGGACTGACATGAGACGATATCATCACCTGCCCCGTATCGCCGCCATCGGCGGCGGCACAGGACTTTCCACCATGCTGCGGGGCTTGAAGGCCCGCACCGGGAACATCACCGCCATCGTCACCGTCACCGACGACGGGGGCGGCAGCGGCGTGCTGCGCCGGGAACTGGGCATGCTGCCCCCCGGCGACATCCGCAGCTGCATCCTGGCCCTGGCCAACGCCGAGCCCGTCATGCAGAAGGCTCTGGGCTACCGGTTCACCGAGGGGTCCCTGGCCGGGCAGAACCTGGGCAACCTGGTGCTGGCGGCCCTGAACGACCTGTCCGGCTCCTTCGACGGGGCCGTGGAGGCCCTGAGCCAGGTGCTGGCCATCACGGGCCGGGTGCTGCCCGTCAGCGACGCGGACCTGGTGCTCCAGGCGGAGTTTGACGACGGCGCCCTGGTCCGGGGCGAGACCCACATCACGGACTACAAAAAGACCCACGACGCCCAGATCCGGCGCATGAGCCTGGACCCGGCCCGGCCGGCGGCCCTGCCCGGGGTGCTGGAGGCCATCCGGGGGGCGGACATGATCGTGCTGAGCCCCGGCAGCCTCTACACCAGCGTCATCCCCAACCTGCTCACCGAGGGCGTGTCGGACGCCATCCGGGCGTCCCGGGCTGTGAAGGTGTACGTGGTGAACATCATGACCCAGGACGGGGAGACGGACAGGTATACCGCCGCCGACCACGTCCGGGCCCTGCTGGACCACGGGGGCCAGGGCCTTTTCCAGTACGCCCTCATCAACGACCTGCCCGTGGACGAGGCGGTGCTGGCGGCCTATGAGCGGGAGGGCGGCGCGCCGGTGACGGCGGACGACGATGAACTCCGGGCCCTGGGCGTGGAGCCGGTGTACGCCACCGTGGCCTCCTGGAAAAACAGCCTGGCCCGCCATGACCCGGCGGCCCTGGCGGACGCGCTGATGGCCCTCTATCACGACAAGGCCGAGACCAGAAAGGCGGACTGACATGAGCTTTTCCGCCAATGTGAAGACGGAGCTGTGCCGGGACGGGCTCAGCAAGAAGTGCTGCGCCCTGGCGGAGGCCTACGGCGTGCTGCTGTACGCCAACACCTTCACCCTGTCCCAGATCCGGGTGATGACCGAGAACGACGCCTTTGCCGCCCGGCTGCCGAAGCTCTTCAAAAAGGCCTTCGGCCTGACCTTCGACCAACTGCCGCCCCCGGATAAGACGGACAAGCGGTCCTTTCTCATCACGGACCCGGACAAGCTCCGCGCCATATTCGCCGCCTTCGGCTACGACCCGGCCAAGACCGTGGCCCACCACGTGAACCTGGCCCTGGTGGAGCAAGACTGCGACAGGGTGGCCTTCCTGCGGGGGGCATTCCTGGCCGGCGGCAGCGTCACGGACCCGGCCCGGGGCTACCACCTGGAGCTGTGCACCGGCCACGAGAGCGTGTGCCGGGAGGTCTACGCCCTGCTGCTGGAGATGGGCTTCGCCCCCAAGGACGCCGCCCGGGGACGGAACTGGCTCACCTATTTTAAAAAGAGCGGCGCCATCGAGGACGTGCTCACCACCATGGGCGCGCCGGTCTCCGCCATGGAGATCATGGAGGCCAAGGTGGAAAAGCACATGACCAACGCCATGAACCGCATCACCAACTGCGACATGGCCAACGCCGACAAGGTGACGGACGCCGCCGCCGGGCAGCTGGCGGCCATCCGGGCCATCGAGGCCGGACCGGGGCTGGACAGCCTGCCCCAGGCCCTCCAGGACACCGCTCTGCTGCGCATCGCGAACCCCGCTTGCAGCCTCGCGGACCTGGCCCAGCTGGCCTGGCCGCCGGTGTCGAAAAGCTGCATGAACCACCGGCTGCGGAAGCTGGTGGAGATAAGCCAGAGCTTATAAGGAGATACAATGTCTTTCGTACATCTGCATGTACACAGCGAATACAGCCTCCTGGACGGGGCCTGCCGCATCGACGAGATGGCCGTGCGGGCCAAGGAGATGGGTCAGGACGCCCTGGCCATCACCGACCACGGGGTGATGTACGGCGCCGTGGCCTTTTACCAGGCCTGCCGGAAGGCCGGGGTGAAGCCCATCATCGGCTGCGAGGTGTACGTGGCGCCCCGGGGCCTCACGGACAAGGAGTACGGCCTGGACAATAACTACAGCCACCTCATCCTCCTGTGCAAAAACGAGACGGGCTACCACAACCTCTGCCAGCTGGTGTCCGAGGGCTTCGTGAACGGGTTTTACATCCGGCCCCGGATCGACTGGCCGCTGCTGCATGAGCACGCCGAGGGGCTCATATGCCTGTCAGCGTGCCTGGCCGGCGACATCCCCCAGAAGCTGGTGAACGGCGACTATGCCGGCGCCAAGGCCAGGGCCCTGGAGCTGGAGGCGCTTTTCGGAGCGGGGAACTTCTACCTGGAGATACAGGACCACGGCATCCCCGAGGAGAGGCAGGCCGCCCGGGGTCTCATCCGCCTGCACCAGGAGACCGGCATCCCCCTGGTGTGCACCAACGACGCCCACTACCTCCGCCGGGAGGACGCCCACATCCAGGACGTGCTCATGTGCATCCAGACCGGCAAGACCGTGGACGAGCCCAACCGCATGCGCTTCGAGAGCCAGGAGCTGTACCTCAAGAGCGAGGAGGAGATGCGCTCCCTGTTCCCGGACCAGCCGGAGGCATACGACAACACCGTGAAGATCGCGGACATGTGCGATTTCGACTTCGAGTTCGGCCACTATCACCTGCCCAGGTTCCAGCTCCCGGCCGGGGAGATGGACGGCTTTTCCTACCTGAAAAAGCTGTGCTATGCGGGCCTGGCCGAGCGGTATCCCGGCTACGGGCCGGAGATATCCGGCCAGCTTGACTACGAGCTGGGCGTCATAGAGCAGATGGGGTTCGTGGACTATTTTCTCATCGTGTGGGATTTCGTGGCCTTCGCCAAGGGCGCGGGCATCCCCGTGGGCCCGGGCCGGGGCTCCGCCGCCGGGAGCCTGGTCAGCTATACGCTGCACATCACCGACGTGGACCCCATCAAGTACAAGCTCTTCTTCGAGCGGTTTTTGAACCCCGAGCGGGTGACCATGCCGGATATCGACATGGACTTCTGCGTCCGCCGCCGGGGCGAGGTCATCGACTACGTGAACCGCAAGTACGGCACCGACCACGTGGCCCAGATCGTCACCTTCGGCACCATGGCCGCCCGGGCCGCCATCCGGGACGTGGGCCGGGTGCTGAACATCGGCTACGGCGAGACGGACGCGGTGGCCAAGCAGGTGCCCTGGGCCCTCGGCATGACGCTGGACGCGGCCCTGCGGCTGTCGAAGCCCCTCAAGGAGATGTACGACTCCGACGAGCGCATCAAAAACCTCATCGACACCGCCAAGGCCCTGGAGGGCATGCCCCGCCACGCCTCCACCCACGCCGCCGGCGTGGTCATCACGGAAAAGCCCCTGACAGACTACGTGCCCCTGGCGAGAAATGACGAGTCCATCGTCTGCCAGTTCGGCATGGTGACGCTGGAGCAGCTGGGCCTTCTGAAGATGGACTTTCTGGGTCTGCGGAACCTGACCGTGCTGGAGGACGCGGCAGTGCTGGTCCGCCGGAAAGACCCAAGTTTTAAGGTAGAGAACATCCCCGAGGACGACCCCGAGGTGTTCAAAATGCTCACCGACGGCCACACCAGCGGCGTGTTCCAGCTGGAATCCACGGGCATGACCGGCGTGTGCGTGGGCCTCAAGCCCCGGTCCGTGGAGGACATCACCGCCATCATCGCCCTGTACCGCCCCGGGCCCATGGACTCCATTCCCCGGTTTTTGGAGTGCGCCGCCCACCCGGAGCGGGTCACCTACAAGCACGAGCTGCTGCGGCCCATCCTGGACGTGACCTACGGCTGCATCGTCTACCAGGAGCAGGTCATCAGCATCTTCCAGCGGCTGGCCGGGTTCTCCCTGGGCCAGGCGGACATGATCCGCCGGGCCATGTCCAAGAAAAAGCACGACGTCATCGACGCCGAGCG
>CANQIH010000117.1 GCA_947624035.1 uncultured Oscillospiraceae bacterium
GACAGGGTGCCGATGTACTCATCCCAGGAGTTGACCTCGATGAAGATGCCCTCGGAGACCATCTGGTTGTAGGTCTCGATGACGGCCTTCAGCTTCTCGTTGCCAGCGATGTTGGCGGAGCCATCCTCGTTGAACATAGAGCCGCCGCAGGACTGGAGCATGATGAGGACGGTGTCCACGGCGCCGGCCTGGCCGGACAGCATGGGCATACCGGTCTTGGCCTTGACGTCACGGCCGATCTCCATGAAGCGGTCCCAATCGATGTCGGTCAGGTCGTCCACGGTGTAGCCGGCCTCTTCCAGATAGTCGGTGCGCCAGGCGGCCACGGCGGTGCCGGCGTCAAAGGGGATGCCGTAGTTGTGGCCGTCCACGATGGACAGGCCGACCTTCGCGGGCATGAAGTCGGAGAAGTCATACAAGTCGGTCAAATCGGTGTAGACCTCGGGATAGTTGGTGACGAACTTCTGGATGGAGTGGTCCTGCACCAGAACGATGTCGGGCAGGGTGCTGGTGTCGCCGCTGGCGGCGATGACGCGGGACTCGATATCCTCGGACAGGACTTCCTCGATGTCGATCTCCACGTCGGGATGCTCAGCCTGATACATCTCCTTGGCCTTTTCCATGGCGGCGATGTTGAAGGTCTGGTCCCAGCACCAGATGGTCAGCTTGCCGTCGGCCTGATCGCCGGGGCTGGCAAAGGCGACAGCGCCAAGGGACAGGACCATTACCAGGGCAAGCATAAGTGACAGAAGCTTTTTCATGGGTATCCTCCTTAAAAATGTTATTACCGGCACACTAATTCGCGTCCGATAAGCCTATTGAGATTTTAACATAGCAAAGCATAAGCGAATTCGCATAATCGCTCCTATTACGCGCATAATCGATTCACTTTCGGCATTATCCCGGAAACCGGCAAAAATGGCCCCGCCCGACAGGGTATTTTAGCCATATTGCAGTTCTATAGGCAATGAAAAACCGCCCGGCCCCAGAGGGGCCGGACGGCTCGTTTTTGTGGATGTCGACGGACCGTCAGATGTGGGAGCTCCTGCGCCACTGGGCGGGAGACTGGCCGGTATAGCGGCGGAAGTTCCGGTTGAAGGTGGCCGGAGAGGAAAAGCCCGTGGCCGCGGCGATCTGGTGGATGGGCACGGCGGTGGACCACATCAGGTTGGCGGCCCGGTTGATCCGGTAGCGGTTGACGTACTCCAGGGGCGCCATGTGCATGCTGGCGGTGAACACCTTGCGGAAGTAGCTCTCGCTCATGGCGCAGCAGGCGGCCATCTGGGCCACGGTCACGCTGTGCATATAGTTCTCTGAAACATATTGCAGCGCGGGCTCCACCATGCTCCCGGCGCCGGTCCTGGGGGACGCGGCGTCCAGGGCCAGGTTGACGCTCCGGGCCATCACCGACACCAGCAGGTGGGCCATGTTCTCCAGCTCCATGGAGGCCAGCTCCCCCCTTCTGCCGTATACATCGAACATGACGTCGAGCGTGAGCCGCAGGTCCCGGCACTCCTCGTCCGGCGCAAAATAGAGGCCCTGCTGCCGGGCGGCGTCCAGAAGGCGGCGTATGGCCGGGCGGTGGCGGGCCGGGGACTCCCAGAGCAGCAAGTCCTCATCCAGCAGCACATACCGCCAGTGGGTGACGTCCGGCCCCTCGTTCTGCTGGCTGTGGTGGAGCCCACGGCCCACGGCCACCACGACCCCGGTCTCGAAACGGCGGACCTGCCCCTTCATCTCGATCTGGCCGCAGCCGGAAAGGCATATGCCGATCTCCATGCAGTTGTGGTAGTGGCTCCGGTCCTGCATATAGGGCGGATACCAGGGGTTATCGATGAGTCCCACCAGCGGGGACTCCCCGTTCAGCACATAGTCCCGGCGCTCCTGGTTGGGATCGGCGGCGCTGACGGTGCCCCGTAAATAAGGGACCCCCCCCCGCTTGTTAACATTTTGACGTTCATCGCTCATCCCTTTTCACTTACCCGTCATAGCCGGTCACCCGGCCGGGGGCCAGCTTGGCGATGCAGTCCCGCATCTCCGGGCTGGGCTGGAAGTACACCTTTAGGGCCCGGCCCTGCTCCTCCCCCACGCCGGTGAGGTACATGACGCTGCATATATCGTCCGGGTCGTGGGCGGACACGTCGTAGACGATGCGCCGCCGCTCGGGCCGCTGGCTGTCCGCCTCCGCCTGCTCCAGGGCGGCGCTGCCCTCCGGGGCCATGATGGTCAGCTTTGTGATGTCGAAGACGCCAAAGTCCACGATCTTCCGCCGGGACCGCATGCCGCTGGCCCGGCGCACCGTCAGGATGGCGCCGTCCAGCTCGTACTCGTATGTCACCCGGGCGGCCCCCATGAAAAACCAGGAGCCGAACAGCGTCCCCAGGGCGGGGAACAGCCAGATAAAGCCCTGCATGGCGCCGATGACGGTGAAGATCAGCACCGCCGCGTACAGCATCCATTGGATCACCCGTATATGGCCGGGTATCCTGCGGTTCACGCTCTGGGCACAGTGCAGCCCTTCATTCCCGTCCATCGTTCCACGCTCCTTTTCGTTCATATAAACTCACATCCCGGCGACGTCCCGCAGGCCGGCGTGGCAGCTGTCCAGCGCCAGGCCCTTCGCCGCGCAGCCCTTCGCCCCGGCCAGGTCCCCCAGGCCCAGGCGGCCCAGGGCCTCCATGTAGAGGCAGTGGACCCTGTTTTTCTTATCCAGGTCCCCGTCGTATATGAGAAAGTCCGGCAGGGACACGGCAAAATAGTCCACCGTCACGTGGTCGTCCATGTGCTCCGCGGCGTAGGAGACGAACCGCTGAAAGCGCCGCTTCGCCTCTTCCGTCTCCCCCAGGGCCTCCAGGGCCTTGGCGGCGTAGTACATCATCTCCGGCGGCTGGTCGTTGTAGTAGGTGGCCGACGCCAGGGAGAAGCCGCCCCGGGCCGCCAGCCTGTATGCCCGCTCCGACCGCTCCCGATCCGGGTAGAGGCCGCCCAGCATATACCAGACGTCGTTGTCCAGGCTCCCAGCCAGCTTGCCCTCCCCCAGATCAGGCGGATAGACCAGGGCTGCCTCCAGGTACTCGATGGCCCGGTCCGGCTCCGCCTTGGCCTTGTGGATAAGGGCGGCCCGGTACTGTGCCGTGATCTTGCCCTCGCCCCCCTCCCAGGGGTGGAAGGTGTGGCCCATGATGCGCTCATAGGCCTCGTCATGCTCTCCCGTCAGGTTCAGCAGACCGATATACTCCGTATAGAGGTCGTCCCGCTTGTCCAGAAGCTCCCGGTGGGCCAGCATGTTCGCGAGACGCTCCTCCGGCGGTATGTTCAAAGTCCGGTAGAGCTGGTCCAGCTCATAGAACACCCTCGCGTCCGCGGTGTCCATGGCAAAGGCGGCCTCGATGGCCTCCCGGGCCCGGACGGCGTCCCCCAGCTTGTTATAGTAGGCCAGGGACAGGTTTCGCCGGACGGCCGGCAGCTTCGTCCGCTCCGCGCAGCCCTCCCAGAGGGCCACGGCCTCCTGCCAGCGGCCCCTGTCATAGAGCAGGTCCCCCAGGTAATAGGCGGCGAAGGCGCCGCCGTCCGCCGCGGCCCTCTCCAGCACGGGAATGTCCTCCAGCCGGTTGGGGAAGCAGTACAGCGGGCTTGCCTGCTCCGCCGCTTCCAGGTCCCGCCGGTCGCCGGAGCACCAATAGCGGTAATAGTGGACCATGGGCCCGCAGCCCTCCGGGGCCAGGGCCAGCACAGCGGACGCCTCCGCCGTGAGCCCCGCCTCCAGGTATGTCAGGGCCAGCTCCACGATGCTGTGCTCGTCGCCCCGCATGAGGGACAGAAGCTCATCAAGCCCCTCCCCCGTGAGCCGGTAAAGCTCATACCGGCAGCCGTGGTCCAGCGGGTCGATCTTCCGGGTCTCGGCCGCAAAGGCGGCGGCCTCGTCCGTCCGGCCCGTGAGCCGGAGCAGGGCCGTCTTCAACGTCCGGGCCTTCATGTTGTGCAGGCCCCGGACCAGGGAGCTCTCCACAAAGGCCAGCGCCTCCCGGAAACTCCCCCGGGCCGTAGCCAGGCACGCCAGGCGGTAAAAGGCCTTGTCCTGCATGGCCCCGTCCCAGGCGGCCTTGTAATAGGCGTCGAAAGCCTCATTTGTCCGGCCCGTCTTCTCCAGGGCCAGGCCCAGGCAGTAGTAGGGCTCGCAGTCGTAGGGGTTGGGGTTCTTCCACGTGGCAGACCGGATGGCCGCCTGAAAATACGGTATGCTCCCGGCGAACTGGCCCCGGGCATACAGGTACTTGCCGTAGCCGGTGTTGAGCCGGATGTCCGACGGGTCCCGCCGCAGCCCCTCCAGGTAGTAGGGCTCCGGCGAGCGGGTGGCATGGCGGTACTGCTCCAGATGGACTGCGGCCAGGTATAGCTTCTCCGTGGTAGGCAGTTCCTCCGGGGCCGGTATGGCCTCCGCGGGCTGAGGAAGCTCCCCGCCCTCCCCCGCCGGGCGCTGCTCCAGCAGGGTCTTTCCGTCCCGGGTGATGGCCGCCGTCAGGTCATCATCGACTATGCCGGGGGCGTCGATGTTCGCCGTGAACGCCTCCGCCGGGGCCAGGTCCAGGTCCGCCGCGTATATCTCCCGCCCATGGGCGCATACGGAGAGCCGTGCCCCATGGAGGCCGGAGGGTGTGTACACCGCCGCCCGGACCATGCCGTCCGCGGCCTCCACGTTCATGGCGGCGTCCAGGGAGGCGTTTTTCACCGCCCCCACCGCCTTGTAGGGCATGAAATACTGTGTGAAGGTCTTCTCCTCGTAGGGCTTCAGGAAGGTGAAGTCCGGCTGGTTATCCGTGAACACGCCGGTCATGAGCTCGATGTACGGGCCGTTTTCATCGGTCAGGTTCCTGTCCCAGGCCCTGCCGAAGTCCCCGCAGCCCCAGGTCCACTGCTTCTTGCCCGGGGACACGTGGTGGTCGGCGATGTGCAGCAGTCCCGCCTGCCTGCCGTGGTCGTAGTTTCCGATGAAGTCCATGTCGGAGTGGTAGGCCATGTAGGAGGTGGGGACCGGGATGTTCTTGTACCGGGAGATGTCGGTGCCGGGGCTGTAGTCGTATTTATAATACACCCCGTCCGCGATGGGGAACCGGGACACGTCCCGCTTGCCGTGGTCCATCACCGCCCGCACGTCCGGCGGGAAAATGGACTGGGTGTCCTCGTTCACCGCCACGGCGGGGTTGGCCCACCACAGGAACGTCTGTGGCCGGTCCGTGGGGTTATAGAGCCGGCCCCGGATCTCCAGATAGGCCCTGTCGGGGTAGAGGGTGAAGCCCGCCGCCCCCTTCATGTGGAACATCCGCTCCGTCTCGCCCATCCAGACCGTCACGGAACCGTCCTCTCCCCGCTCCACGGTGCAGTCCACGGGGTCGAAGGTGGATGGCCGGTGGTGCTGGGGCCAGTTGAACTCGATGCCGCCGGATATCCACGGCCCGGCGAGGCCCACCAGGGCGGGCTTGATCACCTCGTTATAATACACCGCGTCGCAGCCATTGGTCTTGTCATACAGCCGCTGCACCCTGCCGCCCAGCTCGGGCAGCAGCATCACGAGGATGTAGTCATTTTCCAGATAGACCGCGTCATAGGTCCGGTCTGTTTTGACGTCCGATACGCCCTCGCACACCGGGTGGGGATAGACCCGCCCGCTGGAGCCCTGATATACACGGTGCTCCAGAAACATGGGGTTTTTGTCGTACGCCGCCGTCTCGTAGGTGGGTATGACCACCTTTTCGCGCCGCACGGTGACCTGGCCCATAGCTCGCCCTCCTGCTCTTATATCAGCCCTCGGAGAAATCCTCAAAATCCGTGAACCGGCGCTTCATGGCTCCGTAACGGAACCGGGCCATCTCGTTTTTCGCCAGCACGTCCGCCTCGCTGCCATGGTACTGGCAGCGGATGCAGTAGTACTCGTCCTTGTCCCTGTCGTAGAACATATCGATGTCCAGGTCCCGCATGAAGCAGGACGGGCACCGGTAATTCAGTCTGCCCTTTCCAGCCTGAGCCATGTGACGAACTCCTCCTTATCGCGCAGTTTTCCGGTATACCCCAGGGTGAACATGGGGCTGAAGGCGTAGCCCTCCTTGACATAGCCGGTCTTGTCCCGGCCCTGGCCCAGCATGGACACCTTCGTCTTGATGGGCGGCAGGACGCACACGGCGGCCTCCGCCCCGGCCGCGGACGTCTCCCGGCACTTGTACTCGTAGGGGATGGTTACGGACCCCTCCCCCGCCTCCAGGGACAGAGTGAGGCCAGTCATGTCCTCGGCGTACTCGGTGGTGCCGTAGCAGCCCACCATGTACTCGTTGATCTCCACCTCCGCGGCGGGGTCGCTCATGGCCAGCACCCGCCGGGTAGTCCTGATCTCGCCGGACCCCTCCGGGAAGGATATCTCCGTCTGGAGCGTGACGGTCAGGTCGGCGAACTCGATCTCCACTGGGTCCAGGGTCAGCACCCGCTCCGCGCCCCGCTGGGAGAAATGGGCCTTGGTGCGGCAGAGGCACAGGTCCACCTCCTCGCCGTTGTGGCACACCTTGGCACTGCGGATGGTGCCCTCCCCGGCGTAGTGGGTGAAGTAGCCCGCCCGGTATTTCTCCTGGATGAGGAAGGGGTAGCTGGCGTCCT
>CANQIH010000118.1 GCA_947624035.1 uncultured Oscillospiraceae bacterium
GGGACATGTCCACCCTGGAGGAGCCGCCCCGGGACCGGCTGCCGGTGCAGACCTACGTCATGGAGCACGACTGGGGGGTGGTGTGCGACGCCATCCGCCGGGAGGTGGCCCGGGGCGGGCAGGTGTACTACCTGCACAACCGCATCGAGAACATCGAGCGCACCGCCACGCGCATCATGGAGATGCTGCCGGAGGTCACCGTGGACGTGGCCCACGGGCGGATGAACGAGAAGGAGCTCTCCGCCGTCATGGAGAAGATCGTCCAGGGGGAGACACAGGTGCTGGTGTGCACCACCATCATCGAGACCGGCATCGACATCCCCAACGTCAACACCCTCATCATCGAGGACGCGGACAAGATGGGCCTGGCCCAGCTCCACCAGATACGGGGCCGGGTGGGCCGCTCCGCCCGCCGGGCCAGCGCCTACCTCACCTACCGGAAGGACAAGGTGCTGACGGAGATCGCCGAGAAGCGGCTGGAGGCCATACGGGAATTCGCGGAGTTCAACTCCGGCTTTCGCATCGCCATGCGGGATCTGGAGATCCGGGGCGCGGGGAACCTGCTGGGCGCGGAGCAGTCCGGCCACATGATCGACGTGGGCTATGACATGTACCTGAAGCTGCTGGAGGAGGCGGTGCTGGAGGAGAAGGGCGAGCCTATCCCCGTCCGGGCCGAGTGCGCCGCGGACCTGGCCGTCAGCGCCAACATCCCGGAGAGCTACGTGAAAAGCGCCGCCCAGCGCATGGACATCTACCGGCGTATCGCCCTCATCCGCACGGAGGCGGAGGCCGACGACATCACCGACGAGCTGTGCGATAGGTTCGGGGACCCGCCGGCCAGCGTCAACACCCTGGTGCAGGTGGCCCTGCTCCGGGGCGAGGCCTCCCGCCAGGGCGTGGCGGACATCTCCCAGAAGGGCGGCCTCGTGAAGTTCACCTTCGCAAAAGACAACTTCGACTTCGCCCGCATCAGCGCCCTGTACGCCCAGTCGGACTGGAAGGGCCGGGTGAAGGTGGAGGCCGGCGGCAAGCCCGCCGTGGCCATGCGGCTTCAATCCCGCCGCCGCATCCTGGAGGAGGCCCGGGCCTTCATCCGGGACTACGCCAAAACGGGAACAGAGCGATAAATATATGTTGAGATAATTTCCAAGCCTCTTGCCTCTCCCTCGGGGGAGGTGGCGAAAGAGCAAGCGCAGCGCAGCGAATGAGACGGAAGGGGGAAACGTAGGTCCATTGCCCAGCCCCTCGCCTCCCCTTGAGGGGAGGTGCCGAAAGGGGCCCCCCATGCGGCACGCCTGTCGCGTGGGGAGAGGAGGCGCCGCGCTATATTCGAGCCCTGCCGCTTGCGGCGGGGTGAGACCTATAACGCGTGCGCCGACGAGGGCGGAAGGGTGAAACGTTGGTCAACTGCCATCCCTCGTTTCCCCCTTCAGTCGCGGCTTTGCCGCGCCAGCTCCCCCGTAGGGGGAGCCGAGGGGGCTGGGTGCTTATTCTACCCCCAGGGGGGAGGCAGGGACTGGGTGGTAACTTGAATGGGTGGTAACTTGATAATGATCAGGCCTCTCAGCTCCCCTTGGGAGCCGAGAGGCCTGTTATCATTTATTGTATATCTTTCCCCGTGTATCGCCCATAGGCCGCGGCGACGGCGGCAGCGGCCAGGGCCATGCCCGCCGCCACGGGCCCCGGGTCCAGGGCGTCCCGGGTCAGGATGTCCGCGCCCTCGCAGTAGGCGAAGGGCGTGATGTACTGAAGGGGCCCCGCCCGGTCCGCCATGTTGGCGATGAGGTTCAGAAAATACATCCCCGCGGCGAGACCCATGCCGGTGCCGGCCCCGCCCCGGCGCAAAAACGCCGAGATGCCGAAGCACAGACACCCCAGCTCCGTGTGGAGCAGAAAGTATGCCCCGTGCAGCAGCAGAAGGTCCCGCCAGGGGACGGCCTCGCCGGTAAGCTGTGCAGTGAGCAGCCCCACCGCCAGCAGGGCGGCGTCCATGGCGGCGATCTGGGCCAGCACCGCCGCCAGCTTTTCCGTGACGATGCGTGCCCTGGACAGGGGGTGAGTCAGCAAAAGCTCCGCCGTGCGGTCCCGCTCCTCTTTGGAAAGGGCCGAGACCCCCGTCAGCGCGGCGTACAGCGCCCCGCCCAGGCCCAGGACGGCGCCGCCCTCCACCGCGTAAAACCCGGCCAATGTCCCCACGTCCAGCCTG
This sequence comes from uncultured Oscillospiraceae bacterium, assembly GCA_947624035.1. Taxonomy (GTDB): domain Bacteria; phylum Bacillota; class Clostridia; order Oscillospirales; family Oscillospiraceae; genus CAJOIG01. Next base: position 2,207 of record CANQIH010000118.1, read on the forward strand.
TCCATGCCGAAGGCGGCGGTGAACCGGCCCATGGACGCGAACATGCCGCCCACCGCGTCCATCTGGCCCCGCATCTCCGGGAACAGACCAACGCACACCGCCAGCAGCGCCCCCACGGCGGCGGTCCACAGGACCAGGGAGGCCCGGCCCTGCCGCAGCTCGTGCCGGAATAGGGTCATATGCCAGCGCCCCCTTCCTCATACCAGTGCAGGAATACCTCCTCCAGGTCCGGCTCGGACATGGTGAGGTCCTTCACGTCCCCTGCCGCCAGGGCCGCCAGCAGAGGGTTTATATCCCCGCTGTACAGAAATCCGGCGCCCTCCGGCGTCGTCTGAAGATCCCGCACCCCGGGGAGGCGTTCAATGTCCGCCCGGCCCCGGAGGACGACGCGCCGTGCCCCGGCGCCGGCCAGCTCGGTCACGGGCCCGGCGGCGATGATGCGGCCAGCCCGGATGACGGCGGCGCGGGCGCAGCTGTGCTGCACCTCCGGCAGGATGTGGCTGGAGAGGAACACGGTGGTCCCCTGGGCCTGCCGCTCCCGGAGCAGGGCAAAGAATTCCCGCTGCATCAGCGGGTCCAGGCCGCCGGTGGGCTCGTCCAATATCAAAAGCTCCGGCTCATGCTGCAGCGCACAGACGATGGAGGTCTTTTTCCGGCCGCCCAGGCTCAGTTCATCCACCCGCCGGGCCGGGTCCAGCCGCAGGCGCTCACACAGCGCCTCCGCCTGTCTCCGGCAGTCAAGCTTCCGCAGGCCGGCGGACAGCTTCAGCACCTCCCGCACCCGCATCCCGGGCCAGAAGGCCGCCTCCGCGGGCAGATATCCCACCCGGGCCAATATCTTTTCCCGGTCCCTCACAACATCCATACCCAGGACCTCCGCCTGTCCGGCGGTAGGCCGGATGAGCCCCAGCAGGGCGCGTATCAGGGTGGACTTGCCCGCCCCGTTGGGGCCGATGAAGCCGAACAGGCACCCCCGGGGCACGGCCAGGCTGACGTCCTCCACGCCCCGGGTCCTGCCGTAGTACTTGGTGAGGCCCCGTGTCACGATGGCGTCCATGGCTTCACTCCTTCCGCAGATAGACGCTCCGCCAGAAGGCCAGGAGCCCGGTGAAGTCCCGCTCCATCCGCTCCATGTCCACGTCGCCCCGCTGGACCATCTCCCAGAGATATCCCTCCGAGGCCCAGTACATCTCCCGGTACATCATGGCTATGTCCAGGCCGGGGATGAACTGGTCTGGGTCCAGGTCCAGCCGGATCTGGTCCGCCTTGAAGTTGAAGTACCGGTGGTAGCTCTCCTGGATGGCGGCACAGACCTCCTGGTCCTTTTCATAAAACGCCCGGATGGTGAAGCCGGCCATGTCGGGGTACTGGCGGATGAGCTCCATCTTGGCCCGCATGCCCCGCTCCATGCTGTCGAACAGGTCCTTTTGCCCGTAGCAGCCGTACTCGGTCAGGGCCCGGATGGTGATCCGGGCGGCCTCGTCCCAGAGATACAGGTACAGCTCCTTTTTGTTGCGGAAGTAGTGGAACAGCAGGCTCTTGCTGATGCCCGCCTCGGCGGCGATCTCGCTCATGGGGCTGTTTTTGTAGGCGTTTTGGGAGAACACCCGGTAGCCCGCGTTCACGATGGCGTGCCGCTTTTCCTCCGGCAGGGAGAAGAATTTCTCGTTCATAGCGCCCTCCTTTGACCGGACGGTCAGTGCCAGTGTATAACCGTTGACCGTTTTTGAGAAGACCCCGGCGCGGAAAAAAGACCGGCCCTTCAGAGGGTCGGTCTCTCGTATTTTCGCCGCCGGGCCGATACCAGCCAGAGCAGCGTGAAGCCTCCGTAGGTGAAGATGTCGCTGACGAGCGGGACGATCTTATCCGACCAGACCGCCATCTCCCGGGCGGGCACCGTGAAGGCCAGGCTGCACACCAGCACGGAAGCGGCCTCCAGCCACAGCAGCCACCGGCCCCGGCCCAGGGCCCGCATGGGCACGCCCTCCGGCGCCGGCAGGCCGAACACCGGCCGCAAAGCCTCGTGGGCGCAGCGCAGCAGCATGACGCACAGCATGAAATCCGCCAGCACCCACAGGGCGATGATCACCGCCTCGATCCTTGGCAGCACATCGGAGAGGGAGATGTCCCGGATCATGACGAAGAAGGGGTACATCAGCGCCCCGGCCAGGCCCGGACCGAACACGCCCACCACCTCGAAGCAGATGAGCCCGCCGGCGGCGAGGCCCAGCACCAGCGGCCCCAGCAGCCACCGGACCGCGCTCTTGGGCGGGTCCACATAGCCGGATAGGAAAGAGAAGTAAGCCCCCGCGGCCCCCACCGTGGCGAAGGGGCACGCCCCCGCCAGGGCGGGCAGCGCGTCCCGGGCGGTCAGGGGCTTCAGATTCTCCGGCCGGACGTTGGAAAGGGAGAGAAGGAACACCGCCGCGAGAGCGGCAAAGAGCACCGGCCGCAGAAGCACCGCCGTCCTGGCTGCCGCCCGCAGGGGCCCCAGGGCTGCCAGCGCGCACAGGATGAGCAGCACGGCCGCGAACAGCCAGGGCCCGCTGCTGGGGTATACCGTGGACACCAGCCTGTCCGCGCCGCTGCGAAGGATGAACCCGGCGTAGAAGAGCAGCCACGCGCCGTAAAGTATCAGAACGGCCCGGCCCGCCACGGGCCCCAGCCACCGGAGCATGAGCCCGCCCATGCCCTCCCCGGGGCGCATGTACCGCCGGAAGGCGCCCATGAGCAGGCATATGAGCACCAGCGGCCCCAGGGCCGGTATGGCGGAGAGCCACGCCGCCCGGCCCGCCAGGTGCACCGGCGCGTTGGGCAGCAGCCGCAGCATGGGCGACAGGAGCGACACCGCGATGGCCGCGGCGAACTGTTTTCGGGTGATGAGGGGCTGGTCCATGAGACGCCTCCTTTACTCGGATAGGTCGTAGCTGCGGTCCACCGCGGCGTTCACCGTGACGGTGACGGGCAGAGCGGGAAATATCTCCGGCCAGGCCTCCATCCGCAGGGCCCGGTCCGAACCGCCGTCCATGGCCGCCGTCCGCAGGTCCAGAAAGTCGCAGCCCAGGGTCTGGGCCTTCTCCACCGCTCCGGCGATCCAGCCCCGGACGGCCTGGGCCAGGGCGCCGTCCAGGTCCTGGGAGGACTCGTCGTGGTCCAGGGGCTTTTCCAGCAGGCCCGCCCGGACGGTGCAGTCCGCCGCAAGGCCTGTCAGGGCCCCATTCTCGTCGAAGCGGCCCGAGACCTCCGTCTCGCAGCTCAATAGCTCCAGGGCCGCGCCGTCCACGGACACCAGCGTGCCCACGGGCCGCCCGGTGAGAAGCTCCGCCCCCAGGGACTGCTCCGGGGTGAGAAAGTCCACGAGACCGTCTGGCCCCAGCACCGCGCAGCCCACGGGCACCACAGCGGCTGCCTGCTTGTCCTGGGTGAGCACCTCGTCCTCCGCATCCGTGGTCTCCACCGCGAGGCACAGCGCCCCCTGGCCATTGGCCAGGGCCCCGGCCACCTCCCGCAGGGAGTGGATGTCCTGTCCCCGGGCCCGCTGGCCCCGCTCCAGGGACGCCAGCCGGGCCGTGATGTCCGTGGCCTCCCCGCTGGCGGCCTCCACCGCCTCCACGGCGCTGCCCTTTACGATGAGCATGGCGGTGCCCATGCGCATGACGGGGCTCCTATCCACCCAGGCCAGGATGGCCTGCAGGTCCTCCTTCGCCGCCTCCTCCCCCAGCAGCAGGTACTGGACATGGCCGTAGAACAGCTGGTTCTCCGGGGAGTAGGCCTGCAGCCGCTGGATGGCCGCCTCCATGCCAGAGGCGGCCGCCGTCATCACCAGGGCGGGACGGTCCTCCGGGCCCAGGCCGGAGGACACGCTCATCTCCACGCCCTCGCCCTTCCTATCCAGACCCATGGTCTGGATGAGCATGAGCCGCTCGATGTCCGTCCGGTCTGTGCGCATGCTGCCGCTGCCGCACCCGGCCAGGCACAGGGTGAGCGGCAGCACATATAATATGGTAAGAGCCCGGCGCATCACTTCCGCCTCCTGACGTCGCCGCCGTTGATGATGGGGTCTCGGCAGATGTGGGTCCAGGGCGGCCGCCGCAGGAAGGTGCCGCCGGTGTCCCCGCCGCCAGAGCCGGTCAGGGGCGTCATGTAGGCCCGGCCGAAGCTCTCGATGGTGCAGAGATGCCAAAAAAGAAGCGCGCAGCCGGCGATGATGCCGAACGTGCCCATGAGGGACGCGGCGATCACCAGCAAAAACCGGGATATGCGCAGGGCGGTGCCCATGTCCTGGCTAGGCATGGTGTAGCCCGCGATGCCCGCCAGGGCCACCACGATCACCGCGATGGGGCTCACCACCTTGGCCTCCACCGC
>CANQIH010000119.1 GCA_947624035.1 uncultured Oscillospiraceae bacterium
GGAGGACATATTCGCCTCCAAGGCCGCCATGCGGGACGCCCGGTTCCGGGTGGGCGTGGTGTTCCAGTACCCGGAATACCAGCTGTTCGAGGAGACGGTGGCGGCGGACATCGCCTTTGGGCCGAAGAACTTAAAGCTCGCCCAGAAGGAGATCGACCGCCGTGTCTGGGAGGCCGCGGCCTTCGTAGGGCTGCCCGACGACTGCTTTTCCAAGTCCCCCCTGGAGCTGTCCGGGGGCCAGAAGCGGCGGGTGGCCATCGCGGGCGTGCTGGCCATGGAGCCGGAGCTGCTGGTGCTGGACGAGCCCACGGCGGGGCTGGACCCCGCCGGGCGGGAGGACCTTTTGGAAAAGCTCTTCGCCTGGCGGGACGCCACGGGGGGCACCATCCTTCTCGTCACCCACGACATGTCCATCGCCAACCGGTGCGACCGCCTGGTGGTGATGGAGGACGGGCGCGTGGCTCTGGACGGGACGCCGGAGGCGGTGTTCGCCCAGAGCGAAAAGCTCCTCTCCATCGGCCTGGATCTGCCCGAGGCGGCCCACATCGCCCGGCTCCTGCGGGAACAGGGCGTGGCCGTGCCCGAGGACGTATACACCGTGGATCAACTGGCGGCGGCCATCCTGGCCCTCCGGGGAAAGGGGGGGCGGCCATGCTGAAGGACATCACCCTGGGCCAGTACTTCCCCGGCGACACCCCCGTCCACCGGCTGGACCCCCGGACAAAACTGATCCTCACCGTGGTGTATATCGCGGCGCTGTTCACGGTGGGCTCCTGGGGCGGGTACGCCCTGGTGGCCGCGGCGCTGGCATCGGTGGCCGCCATCGCCCACATCCGGCCACGTGCCCTCCTGAAGGGATTGAAGCCGCTGGTGTTCATCATCCTGTTCACAGCGGTATTGAATCTGTTTTTCACCGGCGGGGACGATGTCCTCTTCCAGTGGAAGGCCGTCCACATCACCTACACGGGCCTGAAGCGGGCCGTATCCATGGTGCTGCGCATCATGCTGCTGGTGTCGGGCACGTTCCTGCTCACCTACACCACCTCCCCCCTGGCCATCACCGACGGATTGGAGAGGCTGCTCTCACCGCTGAAAAAGCTCCACGTGCCTGTGTATGAGCTGAGTCTGATGATGTGCATCGCCCTGCGGTTCATCCCCACCCTGGTGGAAGAGACGGACCGGATCATGTCCGCCCAGAAGGCCAGAGGGGCCGACCTGGAGACGGGCACGCTGCCGGAGCGGGCCAAGGCGCTGCTGCCGCTTCTCATCCCGCTTTTCATCTCCGCCTTCCGGCGGGCGGATGAGCTGGCCCTGGCCATGGAGTGCCGGTGCTACAACGGCGGCGAGGGCCGCACCCGCATGAAGGAGCTGCGCATGGCCGGGCGGGACATCATCGCGTTCTGCCTTGGCGGGCTGCTGGTGGCGGGCATCCTTATTCTGCGGAGGCTGGGGATATGAGGAACATCGCCCTGCGGCTGTCTTACCTGGGCACGGCCTATCACGGCTGGCAGACCCAGGCGGGGCTGCCCACGGTGCAGCAGACGCTGGAGCGGGCGGTGGAAAAGACCGTCCAGCACCCCGTGCACGTCACCGGCTGCGGCCGCACGGACGCGGGGGTCCACGCCCTGGCCTACTGCGCCAACTTCCGCACCGACTGCGCCATCCCCGTGGACCGCATCCCCCTGGCCCTGAACAGCCGCCTGCCGGCGGACATCGCCGCCAGCGCCGCCGTGGAGGCCCCCATCGAGTTCAACGCCATCGGCTCCTGCATCCAGAAGGAGTATATCTACCGCATCCACAACAGCCGCATCCGGGACCCGTTCCTGGACGACCGGGCCTGCTTCTGGCCCGCGCCGTTGGACGCGGATATCATGGACAAGGCGGCCGCCGCCTTCGTGGGCACCCACGACTTCGCCGCCGTGCGCAGCGTGGGCACGGAGACGAAGACCACCGTCCGCACCGTCCGCTGGTGCCGGGCGGAGCGGTCGGGCGACATCATCACCGTCACGGTCTGCGCCGACGGGTTTCTCTATAACATGGTCCGGGCCATCGTGGGCACGCTGGTGTACGCCTCGGAGGGCAAGCTCTCCCCGGCGGACATCCCCGCCCTGCTGGAGGCCGGGGACCGCCGCCTCACCGGGCCCACCATGCCGCCCCAGGGGCTCTACATGCACCGGGTGTGGTACGACGGCGAGGCCGGCAAAATGATGCAGCGAAGCAGTGTAGCAATTCTTGACGAGTTGTGATACAATATATTTTTGGATAATTGGATGACCGGAGAGGGCCTATGGCAAGCAAGCATCTGAAAAAAGAGAATACCCCTGCGCCCTCCCAAAAGCACATAAAAAAGGAGCCCGCGCCAGCCGAAAAGCACGCCGCCAAGGAGGCTGGGCCGCCCAAGGAGGCCCCGGCCCCCAAAAAAGCGGCCCCGAAAGCGGAAACAAAACCGGCGGCCCAGTCGTCTCAGAAGGCGGACAAGTCCGCGCCGGCCGGCCCGCCCCAAAAGGGCGAGAAGCTTTTGAAGATACACCGGTTCACCAAGGAGGACATCGCCGCCGGGCCGGACGAGCCCCCCCAGGGCGGAAAACGCCTCCGGGAACCCGAACCCCTCCATGAGGAGCCGGGCACCAAGGCCGTGCGCTTTCACCGGGACCGGCCCCAAAAGACACCTGAGGAGAAAGCCCAGGCCATGTCCCGCCGGGACGCGGTGGGCGCCATCATCTCCCTGGCGGCGGCGCTGATCATGCTGGCCGCCGCGGTGGTCATCTGGATATACCGGGACAGATTTGACCCGGACGGCCTCATCATCACGGCGGACAGCGCCGCTGTGGCGGAGGAGGAGTACATCTTCGACGCCGGGTCGGGACAGGCCTTCGCCGCCGCCGGAAAGGGGCTGGCCGTGGCCAACGGCACGGGCCTGGAGCTGCTGGACGGGGAGGGCACCGCCGTCACCAGCATGGTGATGCAGATGGAGAACCCCGCCGCCACCGGCTGCGAGAACTACGCCGTGTTCTACGACATGGGCGGCATGCGCCTGGCCGTGGCGGACTTCGAGGGCAACATCCAGGAGCTGCCGGTCCAGGGGGAGATCATCTCCGCCGCCGTGTCCGACGCGGGGTACCTGGCCGTGACCACCAAGTGCACCGGCTACCGGGGCCTCGTGACCGTGTACGACCCCATGCTGGAGGTCATCTACGAGTGGTATTCCTCCTCGGCCTGGGTCATCAGCGCCATGGTATCCCCGGACGGGCGGAAGCTGGCCGTGCTGAGCTACACCGCCAGCGGCAGCGAGGTCCGGTTCTTCGACCTGGACAGCGACGAGCAGAAGGGCGCCTTCTCCGTGTCCGACACAGTGCTGCTGGACCTGCACTGGTTCTCCTCCAGCCAGCTCTGCGCCTTCTCCACCAGCGAGGTGCTGTTTTTCAACAGCAAGGGCGACTGGCAGAATACATATTCCTTCGCCGGACAGTATCTCACCGGCTACACCTTCTCGGGCGACGGCTACGCCGCCTTCGCCCTGAGCCCCTACCGGGCGGGCACCACCGCCACGCTGGTATCCCTGGACCCCACCGGCGCAGTGCTGGGCACGGCGGAGGTGGACAGCGGCATCGTGTGCCTCAACGCCTCCGGCTCGGAGATACTTCTCCTCTGCTCCGACGGGGCCACCCTCTACTCCAGCGCCCTGAACGAGCGGGGCACCCTCACCGGCCTGCCGGGCTTCAAGTACGGCCTTCTCCGTGACCGGGGCGAGGCGCTTCTCATCGCCGCCAACTACGCGGACGTATACCGCTTCTGACCTTAGCGCACCGTATCAATTTACTGCGAGGTAGCACATCATGGAATTGACCCAGATCATCAACATCGTCCTCATCGCCGTGCTGGCCATCTGCGTCTGGATCGGCTTTAAAAAGGGCATCATCATGGGCATCATTCAGGTGCTGGTGATAATACTATCTCTATATGGCGCACAGCTTCTGAGCGATACCTTCTCCTACGAGGTCATTCCCGTGCTGCGGCCCTTCGTCAGCGGCTTTATGGAGGGCCGGGTGCGCGAGACCACCTATGACGTGTTCGGCTACCAGGCCAACGAGGAGGGTGAGTATCCCGACGTCACCGTGTCCCTGACGGACCTGATGGCCAGCGCCCCCGAGAACGCGGACGAGATCGCCCTGAAGAGCTTCCAGAGCCTGGGCCTCTATGACGACCTGGCCAAGACCCTGGCCGACCGGGCCCTCTCCTACGCCGATGACGGCACTACCTCCCTCATGACCGCGGTGGTGACGGTGCTCTGTCAGGCGGTGACCTGGTATCTGGGCTTCCTGCTGGCCTTTTTCATCCTGTTTTCCATCCTCACTGTCATCGTGAACCTGCCGAATCTGAGCTTCCGCATCCCCTACGTGGGCATCATCAACGACCTGGGGGGCGCGGCCATCGGCCTGGGCGTGGGCATCATCTTCTGCGCCCTCATCGTGTGGCTCTTCCAATTCGCCGGTCTTCTCCTGCCGGAGGAGACCATGCGGTCCACCGGCGTGGCCGCCTATTTTCTGGAGAAGAATTACCTGGGCGGCTACATCACCTTCTGATCGTCTGATAAGGAGTTCATCATGCAGCCTACTCTCTGCGCCCGCTGCCATAAGAATATGGCGGTGATCTTCATCACGAAAATCGAAAACAACCAGTCCCACAACGAGGGGCTGTGCCTCAGCTGTGCCCGGGAGATGCACATCAAGCCCGTGGACGACATCATATCCAAGATGGGCCTCACGGACGAGGACCTGGAAAACCTCTCCGGGGAGATGACCAGCGCCCTCACCGGCGGCGACGGCATCGAGGGCCTTATGGACATCGACGCCTCCGACTCTGACTCCGGCGACGACGACCAGGGCAAGACCGCCACCTTCCCCTTCCTGAACCGCCTGTTCGGCGGGCCCCAGGGCCAGATGAACAGCGGCTCCGGCTCCCCCGGCCCGGGTCCCGGGCCCGGACAGGGGCCGGCCCCCCAGGACCGGCGGGGCGGGAAAAAGAAGTTCCTGGAGAACTACTGCCTCAGCCTGACCCAGCGGGCCCGGGAGGGCAAGCTGGACCGGATGATCGGCCGGGCAGAGGAGCTGGAGCGGGTCATCCAGATCCTGAACCGCCGCCAGAAGAACAACCCCTGCCTCATCGGTGAGCCCGGCGTGGGCAAGACCGCCATCGCCGAGGGCCTGGCCCAGCGCATCGCCGCCGGGCAGGTGCCCTATAAGCTCCAGGACAAGGAGGTCTATCTGCTGGACCTGACCGCCCTGGTGGCCGGGACCCAGTTCCGGGGCCAGTTCGAGAGCCGGATGAAGAGCCTCATCGACGAGATACGCCGCCAGGGCAACATCATCCTGGTCATCGACGAGGTCCACAACATCGTGGGCGCCGGCGACGCCGAGGGCAGCATGAACGCCGCCAACATCCTCAAGCCCGCCCTCAGCCGGGGGGAGATACAGGTCATCGGCGCCACCACCTTCAACGAGTACCGCAAGTACATCGAGAAGGACGCCGCCCTGGAGCGGCGCTTCCAGCCCGTCACCGTGGCGGAGCCATCGGTCCAGGACAGCATCGAGATATTGAAGGGCGTGCGCAAATACTACGAGGACTTCCACGAGGTGGACATCTCCGACGAGATGTGCAAGCTGGCCGTGACCCTCTCGGAGCGGTACATCACCGATAGGTACCTGCCGGACAAGGCCATCGACCTTTTAGACGAGGCCTGCTCGGACGTGGACCTGAAAAACCTGGACGTGGCCAAGCGGCTGGAGCTGGAGAAGGAGAGCGCCGATCTGGACAAGGAGCGGGAGATGCTTCTGACCGCCGAGACGGACAACTTTGAGCGCCTGGCCGCCATCCGCTCCCGGCAGATGCAGATATCCGACGAGCTCACCGTCCTGAAGGCCAAGGGCCGCCCGGCCCTGACCGCCGCCAATCTGGCCCGTATCATCGAGCTCTGGACCAAGATACCCGCCTCCAACATCACCGAGGACGAGTTTGGCCGCCTGTCCGCCCTGAACGAGCGGCTGAAAAAGCACATCATCGGCCAGGACCAGGCCGTGGACGCGGTCTGCGCCGCTATCAAGCGCAGCCGGGTAGGGCTCCAGGCCAAGCGGAAGCCCTGCTCCTTCATCTTCGTGGGCAGCACCGGCGTGGGCAAGACGGAGCTTGTAAAGCAGCTGGCCCTGGACCTGTTCTCCGCGCCGGAGAGCCTTATCCGGCTGGACATGTCCGAGTTCATGGAGAAGTTCTCCGTCTCCCGGATCATCGGCTCGCCCCCGGGCTATGTGGGCTATGACGAGGCCGGCCAGCTCACGGAGAAGATACGCCGCCGCCCCTACAGCGTGGTGCTCTTCGACGAGATCGAAAAGGCCCACCCGGACGTGATGAACATCCTGCTCCAGATATTGGACGACGGGCGCATCACCGACGCCCAGGGCCGGACGGTGAATTTTGAGAACACCATCATCATCATGACCACCAACGCCGGCTCCGACCGGCGCGGCGCGGGCTCCGTGGGCTTCGGCGGC
>CANQIH010000120.1 GCA_947624035.1 uncultured Oscillospiraceae bacterium
TTCGGGGCGGCCTGTCAGTCCATCGTGTACGCGGTGGATCAGATCGAAAAAGAGCGGCCGATGGCGGTGATGGGGCTCTTTGACATATCCCAGCGGCGTGAGGCGTTGGCGAACTGCCTGTCTCTGACGATGCCCTATGCCCTGTGGGATGGACTGATGAAGGATCTGGACAAGAGCTGCCTCACCACCCACGCATGGAAAGAGATAGAAAAAAGACTGTAAAGTGATAATATATCAATCAGGCAAGAGGGACAACGGAAAACCACCGTTGTCCCTCTTGCCTTTTATTATCGCCCTTGACAAATGCTCTCCGTCACGCGCCCGGTTTGCCCAGCATGCGGAACATATTCTTTTTATATGCCTCCACGCCGGGCTGGTTGAAGGGGTTCACGCCCAGCATGTACCCGCTGATGCCGCAGGCCATCTCGAAGAAGCACACCAGGTCGGCAAAGCCCTCCTCGTCCCGCAGGGGGACGCTGACGCCGATGTTGGGCACGCCGCCGGCTACATGGGCGGCCTTCACGGCCTCCATGGCCACCCTGGATATCTCCCCGAAGCCACGGCCTGCCAGGTAGTTGAGCCCGTCCGGGTCGCCCATGGCGAAGGGCATCTCATAGTCCCGGCGGGGCCGGTCGAAGCTGACCACCGTCTCCATCAGGGTCCGGGGGCCGTCCTGGATGTACTGGCCCATGGAGTGCAGGTCGGCGTTATACTCCACCGAGGCGGGATAGATGCCCACGCCGTCCTTGCCCTCGCTCTCACCGTAGAGCTGCTTCCACCACTCGGCCATGTACCGGAAGGTGGGCTCGTAGCTGGCCAAAATCTCGATGGTCTTGCCCTTGGCGTACAGGGCGTTGCGGGTGGCGGCATACTGCCAGGCGGGGTTATCCGCGCTGCGCAGGTCCAGGGCGTACAGGGCCTCCGCCGCCGCGCCCACCAGGGTGTGGACGTCGCAGCCGCCGGCCGCCAGGGGCAGCAGGCCCACGGCGGACAGGACGCTGAACCGCCCGCCCACGTCGTCGGGCACCACGAAGGTCTCGTAGCCCTCCTTGCCGGCGATGGTCTTCAGAACGCCCTTCGCCCGGTCGGTGGTGGCGTAGATGCGCTTGCGGGCCCCAGCCACGCCGTATTTCTTCTCCAGCAGGCCCCGGAAGATGCGGAAGGCCGCCGCCGGCTCCAGGGTGGTGCCGGACTTGGAGATGACGTTCACGGAGAAGTCCCGGTCCCCCAGGCGGTCCAGCTTGTCGTTCAGATCGTCCGCGGAGAGGGTGGTCCCGGCGAAGATGACCTCCGGGCCGTTCTTGGGCTTGATGAGCTCCAAGCCCGCCCGGGCGCCCAGGTAGCTGCCGCCGATGCCCACCACCACCAGCACCTCGCTGGTGTCGCGGATGCGGTCGGCCGCCGCGCATATCTGCTTCAGCTCCTCGCCCTGTACCCGGCGGGGCAGATTCAGCCAGCCGGTGAAATCCGAGCCCGCGCCTGTGCCCTCCGCCAGGGTGCGGTGTGCGCGCCCCGCGGCGCCGTAGTCCGGGCCGGTGTTGTCCAGAAAGCTCAGCGCTCCCGAAAGATCGACTTTTACCATATTCAGCAGACCTCCTGCTCCTCTGTCCGCGGTATGACCGCCTGACGTGAAATGTAGTCAGATTATACCACGGGGCGGCGGTTTTTTCAACCCCGTTTTCCGCAAAGTGGGGGATAGAGGTCACAATATCGCTGAAATCGCTGTCAAAATGGGGGAACTATCCCTGTTTCCACCCTATCAGGCTCCCCCATAGCCGTCCGTACACGTCACCGAAGGTCAGCTTTTCCACGGCGGCGGACGAGACGATGTCCACCCGGGCCAAGACCTCCTGGCCGTTCAGCACGATGAGGGTGCCCAGCTTCTGCCCCGCCGCCACCGGCGCGGTCACGTTTTCCAAAAGCTCCGTCTTATAGCTCAGATCTGTGAGTGCCCCCTTCTCCGCCAGGATGTACTCGTCCCCCTCGTACACCGGCTGCACGCAGTCCGCCCGGCCCAGCCGCACCGGCACCGGCGGCAGCGCCTCGCCGGGCCGCAGGGATGCCAAGGCATAGTTGGCAAAGCCGTAGTTCAACAGCGTCCGGGCGTCCTCGAACCGCTTGGCGGAGGTCTCCCCGTGGAGCACCACAGCGATGTACTCCACCCCCTCCCGCTCCGCCGTGGCGGCGAGGCAGTACATGGCCTTGGAGGTGAATCCGGTCTTGAGGCCCGTGGCGCCCTCGTAGCCGAAGATGAGCCGGTTGGTGTTGGAGAGGCCGAACTCCCCGCCCCGGATGGTGTCCATCCAGATGGTGGTATAGTCCTTGATGAGGTCGTGGCGGATGAGGGCCCGGCTCATGAGGGCGATGTCGTAGGCGGAGGTATAGTGGTCATCGTCGTCGTGGAGGCCCGTACAGTTGGTGAAGTGGGTGTCGGCCATGCCCAGCTCCCCGGCCCGCTCATTCATCCGCCGGACGAAGGCCTCCTCCGACCCGGCGATGAGCTCCGCCAACGCCACGGCGCAGTCGTTGGCGCTGACCACGGCCACGCACTTGAGCATCTCCGACACGGTCATCCGCTCCCCCGGCTCCAGCCATATCTGGCTGCCGCCCATGGAGCAGGCGGTCTCCGACGCGGTGACCACCGTGTCCAGGGATACGGTCCCAGCCTCGATGGCCTCGGTCACCAGCAGCATGGTCATCACCTTGGTGACACTGGCGGGTGCGGTGCGCTCGTGGGCCGCCTTCTCATAGATCACCGCGCCGGTGGACTTCTCCATCAGCACGGCGTAGGGCGCGGAGACGGTGATGGCGTCCTCAGGCAGCGTATCCACCGCCAGGACGGGCGTCGTGAGCAGGATCAGGGCCAGCAGGGCCGAAAGCAGTTTTTTCATAGAAACACCCCCATATCACCATGGATATGGGGGCTTTTCCACAAATATGACCGGGCCCTCGCCCGACGGCCGTCTTTTTCCCCAAAGCCGCCGGTTTCCCACAGGGCCAACACACTTTTACACAGTACAGTGTAAGCTGCGTGTCGAACCGGGCCGGGGTCTGTCGAATGTCTCAGAGCTCCCGGTACATGGCCGGGGCGTCCGCCTTGGAGGTGTTCTCCGCCACGGACACCACCTCCACTTTTGTGCACCGCTCACCGAACCGTATCTCGATGATGTCCCCCGGCTTCACGTCCCGGGACGCCTTGGCCGGGGCGCCGTTGACCGTCACCCGGCCGCCGTCGCATGCCTCGTTGGCCACGGTCCGGCGCTTGATGAGCCGGGACACCTTCAGGTACTTATCCAAACGCATATCGCCGCATCCTCCCGTCACATGATGCCGCCGAAATACCAAGCGGCGCGGGTCTTGACCCGCGCCGCTTTGGTAACCCGAAGCACACCTTACGCAATGGCGTCCTTCAGAGCCTTGCCGGCTTTGAACTGAGGGACCTTGGACGCAGGGATCTCGATCTCCTTCTTGGTCTGAGGGTTCCGGCCCATGCGCGCAGCGCGGGTCTTCACGTCGAAGGCGCCGAAGCCGACGAGCTGGACCTTGTCGCCGCCCTTGAGAGCCTCGGTGATGGCCTCCAGCGCAGCGTTGACGGCCTTCTCGGAGTCCTTCTTGGAGAGCTCAGTCTTCTCGGCCACGACCGCGATGAGTTCAGCCTTGTTCATAGTGCAAACCTCCTAATAATTTGGCGGTGTCCCGCCTCTTTTGCATATTTAAAACTTGCTCGCGCAAATCTATGCCATCATTCCATGGTCTTGGCCCTCTGCCAGAGCGCTTCCTGCTGGTCCAGGGGCAGCTCCGAGAGGACTTGTCCGCGCTCGGCGGCCAGGGCCTCCATTTTGGTGTACCGGCTGATGAACCGGTCGCTGGAGCCGTTCAGGGCGGCCTCCGGGTCGATTTTCAAAAGCCGCGCCAGATTCACCGCCGACGCCAGCACGTCGCCCAGCTCCGCCTCCACGCCCTCGCCGGAGGCCAGAGCCTGGTCCAGCTCCGCCAGCTCCTCGGAGAGCTTGTCCCGGGCGCCGTGCCAGTCGGGCCAGTCGAACCCGGCCCGCCGGGCCTTCGTCTGGACCTTTTCGGCCCGCCAGAGCGCAGGCATAGCCCGGGCAACGTCCGCCATTGCGCCGGAGACAGACTTCTGTCCCTTTTCGTCACGCTTGACAGCGTCCCAGGCCGTCAGTACGTCCTCAGCCGTCTCCGCCTGGGCCTCCCCGAACACGTGGGGATGGCGGCGAATGAGCTTCTTGCAGGCGCCGTCGCACACGTCGTCAAAGGTGAAGCTGCCGCGCTCGGTCTCGATCTGGCTGTGGAACAGGACCTGCATCAGCAGATCCCCCAATTCCTCCTTGAGGTTCTCCAGATCGCCGCTGTCGATGGCGCTCACGGTCTCATAGGCCTCTTCCAGCAGGTCACGGCGGATGGACTCATGGGTCTGTTCGCGGTCCCAGGGGCATCCCCCCTCCCCGCGCAGGATGGCCATGATGGCGCGGAAATCCTCAATATCGTATTTACTTTTATATTTGAAATTTACCATAGAATCGCCCGCTCTGCAATAGAAATTTTCAAAAATCGATGTTTCCTATGGGTTTTTACAGAAAATTCAGCGAATATGCAGCATCTTCGCCAATTTTTCTCCCTTGGGGAAGAGCTTCATATCCTCCAGTGTGATGGCCCGCAGGGCGATGGCCATGACCACGTACACCACCACGCCGGTGCCCACCGCCGCGCCGAAGGGCAGCAGGATGTTCAGGGCCCGGCCGGCCACGGCGCCGGAGACGCCGCCCATGAGGCCGTGGAGCAGGCTCCACACCGCCCAGGCCGCCACGCCCATGACCGCGCAGCTGATGCCGCTGCGGCCAAAGATGCGCCAGAGGTTCATGGGCCGCGCCATGCGGCGGCCGATGAAGAACAGGTTCACGCTGAGCATCACGAAGTAGCAGCAGAAGGTCCCGATGGGCGCGCCGTAGATGTTCACGGCGGGGTTGCCCACCAGCGTATAGGTGACCACCACCTTGGCGAGACCGCCCAGCAGGATGGCCACCAGGGGCAGCCGCTCGTTGCCGTTGGCGGGCAGGATGGAGTTGGTCATAAGGCTCATGGCCATGAAGTAGCAGGCCACACCAAGCTCCACCAGCAGCAGCGCGCCCTGGCTGGCCGCCTCGGGGTACAGCACCTTCATGCAGGGCGCCGCCAGCACGGCCATGCCCACCGCCATGGGCAGGCACAGCAGCGTGCACATGCGCATAGAGCTCTCCGCCAAATCGCTGGCACCCGCCCGGTCGCCCCGGACCCGGGCCGCCGCGATGGCCGGCACGATGCTGGACAAAAACGGCACCACGAAGGCCGACGGGACGTTATACACCGTCATGGCCTTCTCGTATACGCCGTACAGGGTGATGGCGGCCTGATACTCATAGCCCGCCGCGCCCTGGAGCTGGTTGAGGGTGATCATGCCGTCCGCCAGCTGGACGATGCTCATGATGGAGGTGGAGATGGTGATGGGGATGCCGATGCGCAGCAGGTCCCAGAATATCTTCCGGCTGGGGTCGGGAACGTCCTTCGCCTCCGGGGATGGCTTCACCCGGTACTTGCGGCGGACCTTGATCTGCATATACAGCATGGCGGCCAGGGAGCTGACCGTGGTGCCGAATATGGCGCCGGCGGCGCACACGTCCAGGCCGTAGCCCTGGCTGGCCAGCCACCCGGCGGCGGCGAGACCCACCACCACCTTCACGGCGGTCTCCACCACCTGGCTCACGGCGGTGGGGATCATGTCGGCGTGGCCCTGGGCATAGCCCCGGTAGGCCGCCGTCACGCACACCAGCAGCACGCTGGGGGCCATGATGAAGATGCTGCGGGAGGCCTGCACGTCTCCCACCATGGCGGCCATCTCCGCCGGGAAAAGCATCATGACGGCCGTGCCCAGGGCGCCCATGCCCAGGAAGGTCATGATGCCCACCCGGAACACCCGGTAGACCTGGTTCTCCCGGTCCAGGGTGTCCGACTCGGAGATGAGGCGGCTCATAGCCACGGGGATGCCCGCGGTGGATATGGTGAGGAAGAAGTTATATATACGGTAGGTCATCCCGAAGTGGGTGAACCCGTCGTCCCCCAGGATGTTGCCCAGGGGGATCTTGTAGAAGGCGCCCAGTATCTTTACCAGGATGATGCCCACGGTATATATAGCTGCTCCATGCAGAAAGTTTTGTCCTTTTTTCTCAGACATAAACGCTCCTTGACCAACAACTGGATAAACGAATATATGCCGGGACATCTTATATCATGCCGGACGCCCCATACACGAGAGCAAGGGCGGCTTGCGCCGCCCTTGCGGAAAAGCTGGGAAAATTACGGATGCCGGACAGAGTCGATATACTTGGTCAGGTCCAGCATCTTGTTGGAGTAACCCCACTCGTTGTCGTACCAGGCGATCAGCTTCAC
>CANQIH010000121.1 GCA_947624035.1 uncultured Oscillospiraceae bacterium
GCATGGCCACGTGAAAGCCGCTGATGAGCCCCACGATGGGCCATATGCGCCGCCCGGCGGCCATGCCCATGCACACCGACGCGCCAAAGCCGTCCATGGACAGGCCCACCACCAGCAGCAGCTGCTCCGCGATATGCAAACGCATCCCTCCAACCGGCGGCACGGACCGTGCCGCCTATGGCAGGATATGCCGCCGGGGCCACTGCGGTGCGTCTCCCTCTTGCGGGCGGGCGTTTTTTGCGGTACAATAGGGCGCTATGAGAACGTACGACGCGGGACAATGCGATATCGTGGTCATCGGGGCGGGGCACGCCGGTATCGAGGCGGCCCTGGCCGCGGCGCGGCTGGGGCTGGAGACGGTGTGCTTCACCGTGAGCCTGGACGCCGTGGGCAACATGCCCTGCAACCCGGCCATCGGCGGCACCGGCAAGGGCCACCTGGTCCGGGAACTGGACGCTCTCGGCGGCGAGATGGGCCGGGCGGCGGACAGGGCCTGCATCCAGTACCGGATGCTGAACCGGGGCAAGGGCCCCGCGGTCCACTCCCTCCGGGCCCAGGCGGACCGGCGGCGGTACCAGGCCGTCATGAAGCACGCCCTGGAATCCCAGGAGCACCTGCACGTGAAGCAGGGGGAGGTCATATCCATCGGCCTGGAGGACGGCCATGTGGCCTCCGTCACCACGGATAAGGGCGCGGTCTGGCGCACAAAAGCGGTCATCGTGGCCTCCGGCACCTACCTGGGGGGCCGGACCATCACCGGCGAGGCGGTGCGGGACTCCGGGCCCGACGGCCTGGCCGCGGCGCTGCCCCTGACGGACTGTCTGCGGGCCATGGGCCTGCGGCTGCGGCGGTTCAAGACCGGCACCCCGCCCCGGGTCAACGCCCGGACCGTGGACTTCTCCAAGATGCAGCTCCAGCCCGGGGATGAGGACATCGAGCCCTTCTCCTTCTCCACGGAGGTCATGCCGGAGAATCGGGCGGTGTGCTGGCTCACCTACACCACCCCGGAGACCCACCGGATCATCCGGGAGAACCTGGACCGGAGCCCCCTGTACGGCGGGGTCATCCAGGGGGTGGGGCCCAGGTACTGCCCCAGCATCGAGACGAAGATCGTCACCTTCCCGGACAAGGAGCGGCACCAGCTGTTCATCGAGCCCATGGGACTGGACACGGAGGAACTGTACATCCAAGGCCTTTCCAGCTCTCTGCCGGAGGAGGTCCAGGTGGCCATGGTCCACACCATCCCCGGCCTGGAGCACGCCGAGTTCACCCGGGCGGCCTACGCCATCGAGTACGACTGCCTGGACCCCACGGAGCTGTACGCCACCCTGGAGACGAAAAAAGTCCCGGGCCTCTACGGCGCGGGGCAGTTCAACGGCTCCTCCGGCTACGAGGAGGCGGCGGTCCAGGGCTGGGTGGCCGGGGTCAACGCCGCGCGGAAGATACAGGGGAAGGAGCCCGTCATCATCCGCCGGGACCAGGGGTATATCGGCGCGCTCATCGACGATCTGGTCACCAAGGGCACCAACGAGCCCTACCGGATGATGACCAGCCGCAGCGAGTACCGGCTGCTCCACCGGCAGGATAACGCCGATAAACGACTTGCATACATCGGCCACGGCCTGGGCCTGGTCAGCGAGGAACAGTATCAAAAGGTTTTGGATAAATATGCACAGGTGGACGGGGAGATCGCCCGGTTGAAAAAGGGGAAGCTCTACCAGCTCCTGAAAAGGCCGGAGAACACCTATGTTTCCCTGGCGGATCAGGACCCGGACCGGCCGCCGCTGTCAAGGGCCGTCATCGAGGAAGTGGAAATATCCATAAAGTATGAGGGATATATCCAGCGGCAGCTCCGGGACGTGGCCGCGTTCACGAAGATGGAAAACCGCCGCATACCCCCGGATATCGACTACGAGGCCGTGACCGGCCTCCGCACGGAGGCGAGACAGAAGCTGGCCGCCATTCGGCCGGAGAACTTCGGCCAGGCGGGGCGCATATCCGGCGTCTCACCCGCCGACATCGCCGCCCTGATGATCTGGGTGGAGAAGGAAAAATGAAGACCGGGACCTGACATCAGGTCCCGGTTTTGTTATGCAATGATGGGAATGGCGTCCTCAGACGTTGGCGGGAGGGCGATCCGGCACGGGCTTTGTGAGCTGGCTTCGCTCCAGCCGGTCCACGTTCCGGGCGAAATCCTGATTGACGTAGGCCGTGTACAGGATGTCCACCGCGTTGAGCTGGGCGATACGGGAGCCCATGGCCCCGGAGCGGAACAGCTCCTCCATATCCGCCACGTACAGGCAGTATGCGGCCAGCTGCTCCAGGGGCGAGTGGCGGAACCGGGTCACGGCGATGATGGGGGTGCCCTGGGCCTGCAGGTCCCGGGCGCAGCGTATCATCTCCTCGGTGCAGCCGGAGTAGCTGACGATGATGGCCGCATCCGTGCTCTTGGCGCTGCGGGCCAGCAGGTATTGGGAGTGGATGTCCCCGCAGCAGGCGCTCCGCTTGCCGATGCGCAGGAATTTCAGGTAGGCGTCCTGGGCCACCAGCCAGGAGGCGCCAAGGCCAAATAGCAGCACCGTGTCGCAGCCCGCCAGCAGCTCCACGCACTTGGCCAGGGTATCCGGCTCGATGAGCTGCATGGACTCCTCCAGGGAGGCGATGCTGCCGTAGGTGGTCTGGCGGATCACGTCCTCCAGCCGGCCGGCGGGCTCCAGCTGCCGGGCCCGCTGCTCGGTGTTCCTGCGCCGCACCGCCAGCTCACAGGACAGCTGCTTGCGCATGTCCCGGTAGCCGTCGAAGCCCAGCTTGCGGCACAGCCGCACGATGGTGGAGGGCGAGCAGTAGCTCATGCGGGACAGCTGGTGGATGTCGCTGTCCGCGGCGGCCTCCGGGGCCGACAGGATATAGTCTACCAGTCCCTTCTCCGCCACGCTGGCGCCGGGCTGGTAGTGCTCGAGCCGGATCAGAACGCTTTTCATCGGTCTGCCCCCTTTGGAACAGGTCGTTCTAACGATTTAAATTATACAGCTTTCCCTGGGGCATTTGCAACTTTTTTCCAGCCCCGCGGCAGCGCAAAACACCGCCGCGGGCCGGTCAAAATGGTAAAAATCCCCAAAAATTTCATAAAATCCGCCTCTGATAGCACAAAATGTTCAAATCAGGAAACAAAATGCCATAAAATGGAAGGGTTATTGCAATCTTTTTCGTGAAGTTATACAATTAGTTTCGGTAAGAGCAGAGGAAACTGTACACAATTTATAATCTGATAGGAGGATACTGTATGAAAAAGCTGCTTGCCCTGCTGCTGGCGCTGACGATGGTCCTTTCCCTGGGCTCCATGGCCTTTGCGGCCGAGGGGGCGGAGGTCATCAGCGACGTGGAGGACACCATCACCATCATGGCGCCCCCCATCATCGGCGGCTACACCGACTTTCTGGCCGAGTGGATCGAGGACTTCAACAAGATGTACCCCAACCTGCACATCGAAGTGACCGCCACCTCCTGGGACGACAACGTCTCCCGCCTGAACACCCTGTGCCTGTCCGGTGACGCGCCCGACATCGCCAACATCGAGTGCCAGACCCTGGGCACCTATGTGGACATGGGCGTGGCCGTCGACATCACCCAGTACATGCCTGAGGGCCGCCTGGAGGACTATGACGAGTCCGTGCTGGGCTACATGACCCTGGACGACACCCTGTACGGCCTGCCCCTGTACGTGAGCATCCAGGCCATGGGCGGCAACAAGGCCATGCTGGAGGCCGCCGGTGTGGACGTGGACAAGGTGCAGACCGAGGGCTGGACCTATGACGAGTTCCTGGAGGCCATCAAAAACGGCACCACCGACGATACCTACGGCTTCGTGTTCGCCAACGCCGGCATCACCACCGCCGACTTCGTGCACATCTTCGGCTCCGTGGCCGGCCTGTCCAACGACTTCACCGCGGATCTGAAGTACGCCTACACCTCCGAGAACATGCTCAATCTGCTCAATGCCATCGAGGAGATCATCTCCAGCGGCTACATGCCCAACTACGGCGTGGAGGCGGGCACCCGTCTCGTGATGCTGGAGACCGGCGAGTGCATGATCACCGGCAAGGCCATGCCTCTCTTTGAGAGCAACGTGAACACCAACAACGCCGGCATCGCCGACGGCACCGCGGTGGAGGGCTCCGTGGAAGTGGAATATGTGTTCCTGCCCTGCCCCATGATGGAGGGCGTCACCGAGACCTGCTACGGCATGGCCAACGCCTTCCTGCCCCTGCGCAACAACAACACCACCGACGAGCACCTGAAAAACGTCATGCTCTTCCTGGACTACATCTGCTCCGGTGAGCCCGCCGCCAAGACCGCCGGCGACTGCTATCTGTCCGCCGTCTGCGAGTCCGGCCGCGAGGCCCAGGCCAGCATGACCCTTGACCAGAGCGAGGGCAACGCCGCCGCCGCGGCCCGTGAAGTGAGCCTGGTCGTGGCTCCTCCCTCCGGCGTCACCGGCGAGCAGTCCGGCAGCGCCAACACCATCATGGACGAGGTCATCGTGCCCAAGATGCAGGCCCTGATCGCCGGCGAGACCACCGCCCAGGAGATGTATGACGCCATCTGCGAGGCCGCTTTCGACGCCTTTGGCGAGGACGGCTGCGAGACCGGCTTCATCGCCTGAGATCCGCCGCCAAAACCCATACACCGGCCCGCCTGCGCGGGCGGGCCGGTCCCTCTTTTCAGCCGGAAAGCACTGGCTTTCCGGCTGAAAGTCATATCCGGTTCCCATGACCGGCCGTGAGAGGAGGAAAATCATGGAGGAACGAAAGTCGACCATACGGAAGCGGGGGAAGATACGCATCCGGGAGGACCACATCAGCGGCTACCTGTTCATCGCGGTGGCCATGGTCGTCTTCCTGGTGTTCACCATCTACCCGCTCATCAGCGCCATCATCACCAGCTTCCAGAACTACAAGCCCTTCGGCTCCACCTGGGTACAGCTGGACAACTACAAGACGGCGCTGTCCAACAAGCTCTTTTGGAAGGCCTGCAGGAACACCATCATCTACACAGCCCTGACCGTGCCCATGTCGCTGGTCATCGCCTTCGTGGTGGCGCTGATGATCCTGCCCTTCCGGCGGGGGAGCCAGTCTTTTTTCAAGTCCCTGTACTACATACCCGCCGTGGCCTCCGCGGTGGTGACCAGCATGGTGTGGATCTGGATATACGACTCCTCGGACGCGGGGCTTTTCAACCAGCTTCTGGCCTTTTTCCACCTGCCCACCCAGCAGTGGCTCACCTCCAGCAAGACGGCCATGCTGTCCCTGGTGCTCATGGCCCTGCTGAGCGGCAACGGCAGCAGTATCATCATCTACATCGCCGCCCTCATGGGCATCGACAACACCTACTTCGAGGCCGCCGAGGTGGACGGGGCCACCTTCTTCCAGAAGGTGCGCTACATCGTGCTGCCGCTGTGCAAGCCCACCACGCTGTTTCTCTTCATCACCGGCGTCATCAACTCCTTCCAGGTGTTCATCAACGCCTACATGATGACCGGCGGCGGGCCGGACAACAACACCACCATGATCGGCCTTCTGATCTTCAACAACGCCTTCAAGTACGGCAAGTACGGCCTGGCCTGCGCCCAGGCGATCCTGCTGACCATCCTCATCGCCGTCATGACGGCCATCCAGTTCAAGGTGGCCGGCAGCGACGTGGAATACTAAGGGGGCGGCGTCATGGCAGCAAAAGGACTTTACTCCGAGCACCGCAGAAACCCCAGGATGCGCACGCTGCGAAACGCCGTGCTGGCCCTGGTGCTGGTCTGCTTCGCGGCGGTGGTGCTGTTCCCGCTGGTGTACATGGTCTCCTGGTCCTTCGGGCCCAACGTGAAGATGTCCTCCAGCCTGTACACCGTGTTCCCCCGCAAGTGGTCCCTGGACTCCTACAAGGCGTTTTTTGATTTCAGCCCCTACTCCGTCCGGTGGCTTTTGAACACCTTCATCATGGCGGCCAGCGTCACCGTCACGAACGTGGTCTTCGCCAGCATGGCGGGCTACGCCTTCGCCAAGATACGCTTTCCCGGCAACAAGTTCCTGTTCTTCCTCATCCTGGTGGCCATGATGATCCCCTACCAGGTCACCCAGGTGCCCCTGTACATCCTGCTGGTGAACAAGTTCCACATGGCCAACACCTTCGCCGCGCTGATCCTGCCCGGGTGCGTCACCAGCTACAACATCTTCCTGTCCAAGCAGTTTTTCACCGGCATCCCCACCGCCCTCATCGAGAACGCCAAGGTGGAGGGGGCCAACCAGCTGCGGATATTCTGGAGCATCATCCTGCCCATGTCCAAGACCGTGCTGGCGGTCATGGCCATCAACACCTTCGTGGGCAACTGGAACACCTTCTTCTGGCCGTTTTTGGCCACCACCAAGGA
>CANQIH010000122.1 GCA_947624035.1 uncultured Oscillospiraceae bacterium
GGCTGGGACATCACCGACTACGGCCTGGGCGACTTCGACAAGGTGGGCTTCTCCCTCATCACCATCCGCAACGGCAACCGGGCCATGGCGGACAAGTACCCCAAGGTGTACGCGGAAAAGCTGCTGTACATGAAGGAGGGGCAGTACTCGCCCAACCACTTCCACTGGTACAAGACCGAGGACATCATCAACCGGGGCGGCGGCAACGTGCTCATCCGGGTGTACAACTCCCTGCCGGACGAGAGCATCGACTACGAGTCGGACGTGACCGTCCACACCGACGGCCGGACCTACACGGTCCCTGCCGGGACCCAGATCCGTCTGACCCCGGGCGAGAGCATCCACATCCAGCAGTACCTCTACCACGACTTCAACGTGGAGCCCGGCACCGGGCCCGTGCTGCTGGGCGAGGTGAGCCAGTGCAACGACGACAACACCGACAACCGGTTCAACCCGCCCGTGGGCCGCTTCCCCGAGATCGAGGAGGACGAGCCGCCCTACCGGCTGCTGTGCAACGAGTACCCGCCGGCCAAGTGAACAACAATCCCTGGGAGACGGCCGGGGAGCGGGCCGTGTTCCGCCGCCGCCTTTTGAAGGTGGTGCTGCCCATCACCTTCCAGCAGATCATGCTGGGGCTGGTGAGCGCCTCCGACGCGCTGATGCTGGGCGCCCTGACACAGGACGCCCTCTCGGCGGTGAGCCTGGCGGGCCAGGTGAGCTTCGTGGAGAACATGTTCCTGGCGGCGCTGACCACGGGGCTCTCCATCCTGGCGGCCCAGTATTGGGGCAAGGGGGACGTGGGCGCCGTGGAGCGCGTGTTCGCCTACGCCATGAAGATGACGGCGGTCCTGTCCGCGGCGTTCTTCCTGGCGGGGGCGCTGGCGCCAAGGGGCCTCATGCGCATTTTTACGGACGAGGAGCCCCTGATCGCCCGGGGGGCGGTGTACCTGCGCACCGTGTCCCCGTCCTTTTTGCTGACCGGCGTCAGCCAGATCTACCAGACGGCCCTGAAAAACAGCGGCCGGGCCGTCATCGCCAGCGCGGTGAGCTGCACCAGCGTGGCGGTGAACATCCTCTTCAACGCCCTGCTCATCTTCGGCCTGCTGGGCTTTCCCCGGATGGAGATCGCCGGGGCCGCGGCGGCCACGGTGCTGGCCCGGGCGGCGGAGGCGGTCTGGTGCGTGCTGGAGACCGCCCGGCCCGGCCGGGTCAAGCTGCGCTGGGCAAACCTTATCCATGACGACACGCGCCTGCGGGGGGACTTCTGGAAGTACACCCTGCCGGTGCTGGGCAACCAGATCGTCTGGGGCGTGGGCTTCACCATGTACTCGGTCATCATGGGCCACCTGGGCACCGACGCCGTGGCGGCCAACTCCATCGCCAACATCGTGAAAAACCTGCTCTCCAGCCTGTGCTTCGGCCTGGGGCTGGGCGGCGGCATCCTGGTGGGCAATGAGCTGGGCGCGGGCCGCCTGGACCGGGCCAAGGTCTACGGCGGGCGGCTGTGCCACCTGGCGCTGGCCTGCGGCGCGGTCTCGGCCCTGGCGCTGCTGGCGGCCTCGCCGGTCATCCTGGCGGTGACGGACCTGAGCGAACAGGCATCCCATTACCTCAGGTGGATGCTGGTCATGTGCTCCTATAACATGGTGGGCCAGGCCATGAACGTGATGACCTTCAACGGCATATTCCCCGCCGGCGGCGACAGCCGGTTCGGGTTTTACTGCGACTCCATCGTCATGTGGGGCTACTCCGTGCCGATGGGCTTTCTGGCGGCCTTCGGGCTGAAGCTGCCGGTGCTGGCGGTGTTTTTCATCATCAACCTGGATGAGATCGTGAAGCTGCCGGCGGTGTACCGCAATTACAAGAAATACAAGTGGGTCAAGGACCTGACGGTCCGGGAGGAGACGGCATGAGCGAAAAGACCAGCCTGGGCGTGGGCGTCATCGGCGCCGGCGCCATCAGCGGCATCTATCTGGAGAACATGACCGGCCGGTTCGACCGGCTGAACGTGATCTGCGTGGCGGCCGGCCACATCGAGCACGCCCGGAAGAAGGCGGAGCAGTTCGGCATCGAGGCCTGCACCGTGGAGGCGCTTCTGGCGGACCCCCGGGTGGACATGGCTGTGATCCTGACGCCGGTGGGGAGCCACTATGAGCTCATCAAAAAAGCCCTGCTGGCGGGCAAGCACGTCTACACGGAAAAGACCATCACCGACGACCCGGCCAAGGCGGCGGAACTGCTGGCCCTGGCGGAGGAGAAGGGGCTGTATCTTGGCGCCGCGCCGGACACCTTTCTGGGGGCGGCATGGCAGACCGCCCGGGCCGCCATCGACAGCGGCGCAATTGGCACGGTCCGGTCCTTCGCCATATCCGCCAACCGGGACAGCCGGGTGCTTTTGAGCCTGTTTCCCTTCCTGCGCCAGCCCGGCGCAGGGGTGCTCTATGACTACGGCGTGTACTACCTCACGGCCCTGGTGAGCCTGCTGGGGCCCGTGGCCCGGGTGGGCGGCGTCGCGGAGCGGCCCTGCCCGGACCATAAAAACGTCATCCCGGGGAGCCCCGAGTTCGGTAAGGCTATCCCGGCGCCCAACGAGAGCCGGGTCTCCGCCATCTTGCAGATGGCCAGCGGCGTGTCCGGCACCCTGCACATCGACGCGGACAGCGTGGTGGCGGATCAGGCCTACTTCGCCATATACGGCTCGGAGGGGATACTGTACCTCACAGACCCCAACCAGTTCGGCGGCACGGTACGCCTGCAGCCCAACGCCAGCGACTGGAACGGCCTGCCCGCGCCCGTGGAGCTCTGGAGCTGCGCGGGGTACGGGGACAACGCCCGGGGCCTGGGCCCGGCGGAGATGGCGGACGCCATTTTGACCGGCCGGAAGAACCGGGCATCCAAGGAGATGGCCCGCCACGTGCTGGACGTGCTGGCGGCCATCCTGGCAGGAGGGGAGAAGGGCGCCTTTGCGGACATCGCCTCGGCCTGCGAGCGCCCGGCGGCCATGGAGCCCCGGCCTGTGGGCATCCGCAACATCGGCCACGTGTCCATCCAGACCCGGGACATGGAGCCCATGCTGCGGTTTTACCGGGACGCGCTGGGCATGAAGGAGCAGTTCACCATCACCGTGGGTGACTTCGCCCGGAGCCTGCGGGCCCAGTACGGCGAGGACATC
Organism: uncultured Oscillospiraceae bacterium; assembly: GCA_947624035.1. Classification (GTDB taxonomy): domain Bacteria; phylum Bacillota; class Clostridia; order Oscillospirales; family Oscillospiraceae; genus CAJOIG01. The sequence continues at coordinate 3,173 of CANQIH010000122.1, forward strand.
CCGGCGGGGAACGCGGCCTATCTGCGGTCCATGGGGGACGACATGGACCGGCCCTGGATCATCTACCTGAAGCTGGCGGACCGCCAGTTTCTGGAGCTGTTCTACGACATGGCCGATGGGGGCCGCTTCATCCCTGACCGCAGGGCAAACTACGGCTACATCAAGTGCAACTACGAGACGGCGGACGCCCGGGCCCTCCGGGACCGGCTGGCCGCCGTGGGGGTCCCCATCCGGGAGGACCTGCACACCGTCATCGACGGGGCGTCGGAGTTCACGGTGCTGGACCCGGAGGGCAACGAGGTCCAGTTCACCGAGTATCCTGGAGGCAGCCCCCTGCCCCTGGCGGAGGACCAGGACCACAGCGTCTGCTCCCAGGTGCGGTACACCACCCAGGCGGCCTACCAGGTGAAGGACGCCGTCAACATGGAGCTTTTCTACTGCCGGGGCCTGGGGATGAGGAAGGTGTTCACCCTGACATACGCCGACCTGTGCCGGGCGGCCCGGGCCTCCGGCGCGGCGGCGGAGGAGCTGCAGCGGCTGGAGGCGCTGGGGGACCGGCCCTGGCTGGACTACATCCAGGCGGGCCCGCACCAGTTCATCGAGCTTTTCCACACCGACGGCCAGACCCTCCGGGAGGAGCGGGACCTGGGCGGGACCTACGGCTATCAGCACATCTGCCTGGAGGTGGCGGACATCGAGGCGGCCTACGAGGCCGTGACCGCCAACGGCCTGACCCCCGGCGGGCCTATCAGCGAGGGCGCCGACGGGGCCTACCAGCTCTGGCTCACGGACCCGGACGGCAACCGCCTGGAGCTGATGGAGTACGCTCCCGGAGCCAGACAGCTAGCATAATACACAAAATTACCTGCTGATTTTCTGTGATATTGTACAATTACCTCGTTGACAACTAGGCAATTGTGGCATAATATAATGCCGCAATTGAGAAAAGAAAGCGAGGTCATTTGACATGTTCAACGTGAAGAAGCAGGAGAGGAAGCTGCAGAAGCTCCAGCAGCTGGAGAACGGCCGGCGTCAGTTCAATGCCATCCCCCGTCCTCTCACCACCTATGTGTTCGTGAACAACGTCTCTGTGGCGGTGGCCTTGTCCAAATAACAGCGTGAACGAAAGGCGCCCGGTCCTCCTGGACCGGGCGCTTTCATGCTGTCAAATAACGCTTACATTAGGATGATGCAGGGGGAGCTTGAGGGGGGCGGAGCCCCGCCCCGGGGTCCTTTTGCCGCTGGCCGCCTTACCGGTTCAGATACCACACTCCGGCGTTGAGATAGGCGGCGAAGGTGACCCAGGCCAGGTAGGGTATGAGCAGGTCCCCGGCGGTCCTGTTCTCCCGGCGAAAGCGCAGCAGCGTGGCCAGTATCAGCCCCCACAGCGCCAGCAGCCACAAGAGGGCGAAGCCACGGCGCTCCGTATTGAAAAAGATAATGGTCCACAGGAAGTTGAACGCCAGCTGCACCCCGTACAGCCGCAGCATCCCCCTCCGCTCCGGGCCGTTTTCTATCCACACCAGATAGGCCGCTGTCCCCATGAGGATGAACAGCGCCGTCCACACCACCGGAAACACCCACCCCGGCGGGGCCAGGGGCGGCTGCGCCAGGGCGGCGTACTGCTCCATGGAGCTTCCCGTGAGCAGGGCGGACAGGCCGCCCACACCCAAACTGACGGCCAGGCTGACCGCCAGAGGCTTGATCCTGATGATAGGGACCATCCCTTTCCACGTGTTATAGCATCAGTATATGCCTTTTGCGGGAAAATATCGCGCCGCCATTGTAATTTCCCGGTGGGGGCGCTATAATCGATCTATGGAATACGTTGTCGTTTTATTGGTCTGCGGTACAGGCAGCTTTCTGAACGTGCTCTGTGGCTTCGGCCTGGGGAGCATGTGCGTCATGTTTTTGCCCTACGTGATGCAGTCCGCCACGGCGCCCGCCTCTATGGTCAACATAATCACCGTATGGCAGGCCGCTGGGCTGGGCTGGCGCTACCGCAGCCACATCCAGTGGAAGACCATCCTCCCCGCGCTGGTGGGCTACTTCATCGCCTCGGCCATAGCCGTCCGCCTGTCCACGCGGGTGGATTTCCATGTCATGACCCGGGTGCTGGGGGTCTTTCTGGTGGGGCTGAGCGCGTACCTGGCCTTCTTCTCCGACAAGCTGCATCTGCGGCCCACCGTGAAAAATGGGCTGCTGTGCGGCCTCATCGGCGGGTTTTCCGGCGGTCTTTTCGGCATCGGCGGCCCCCCGGCCACCCTGTACTTCTCCTCCACCACCGACGACAAGGAGACATATCTGGCCAATCTGCAGTGCTTTTACCTCATCTCCAACGCCTACGCCGTGGTGATGCGCATCGTCAACGGCATCATCACCCGGCACCTGCTGGTGTGCGCCGCCGTGGGCGTGGCCGCCATGGCTCTGGGCAGCGTCCTCGGCAACCGGATATTCCAGAAGGTGAACGAGCGGTCCATCCTCCTGTCCATATACGCCATGATGGCCGTCTCCGGCGTGGTGATGTTGTTTACATGATTATTCCTCCTATAAAGAAGACCGGCGGGAAGCGTTTGCTTCCCGCCGTCCGCTTTTTTCCATGTATTTCCGGCATTTCGCGGCCCTTGGCGGACGAAAGCCCAACAAATACCATAGAGGCGGGGGCGGCGGGGCCGCGAATTGTGCGAAGTGTATAATTTTGCATCTGCCAGGCGGTTTTTTATTGATTACAACTTGAATATTTTAAACATTGCCATTATAATAACGAATAGCGCAACAGGCCTTGATTTCAAGGCTTTTCAAGGGTAAACGACGTTATTTATGAGGAGGGTCAATATGGCATTTGTGGAATGGGAGGTCAAGGGCCAGGTAGGTATCCTGACCATCAACCGCCCGGAGGCGCTCAACGCCCTCAACGACCAGGTCATCGGCCAGCTGGGCCAGGTCCTGGACGGCATCGACGTGAACGCGGTCCGGTGCGTCATCGTCACCGGCGCGGGGCAGAAGGCCTTCGTGGCCGGGGCCGACATCGCCCAGATGAGCGGTCTCACCAAGGCCGAGGGCGAGGCCTTCGGCAAGATGGGCAACGACGTGTTCCGCAAGCTGGAGACGCTGCCGGTGCCCACCATCGCGGCGGTGAACGGCTTCGCCCTGGGCGGCGGCTGTGAGCTCTCCATGAGCTGCGACATCCGCCTGGCCTCCGAGACGGCGGTGTTCGGCCA
>CANQIH010000123.1 GCA_947624035.1 uncultured Oscillospiraceae bacterium
GTGGTGCAGACCGTCCTGTACGCCCCGCACTTCATCTCCACGATGGTCATCTGCGGTATGCTGCGCATCTTCCTGAGCCCGTCCGGCGGTCTCATCAACCTGATGTTCGGCACCCAGATCGACTTTTTGACCCAGGCCTCCGCCTTCCGTACCATCTACGTGGCGTCCGGCATCTGGCAGGACGCAGGCTGGGGCTGCATCATCTACCTGGCCACGCTGGCCAACGTTGACCCCGGCCTCTATGAGGCCGCCAAGATCGACGGCGCCTCCGTGTTCCAGCGCATCCGTCACATCGACATCCCCGAGCTGCTGCCTATGGCCATCCTGAACCTGATCATGGCGGCAGGCGGCCTGATGAACGTCGGCTTCGAGAAGGTCTGGCTGCTCCAGACCGACCTGAACATGGCTACCTCCGATACCATCGCCGTGTACGTGTACCAGCAAGGTATCGAGCGCGCCGACTACAGCTACTCCACCGCCGTGGGCCTGTTCAACACGGTCATCAACCTGGTGCTGCTGATCGTCGTCAACAAGATCGCGTCCAAGGCGGACGGCGTCCAATTCGTGTAAGGGAGGGGCGGAAATGGAAAAGAACAAAGTCAGAGCCTCCGGCCTTTCCGACCGGACCAGCGATATCGTCCTCGTGGCCATCACGGCGATCGTGCTGCTGATCGTGGCCTACCCCCTCTACTACGTGGTGATCGCCTCCTTCTCCGATCCCTACGACGTCTATGCCGGCAAGACCTTTCTGCTGCCCAGCGGCTTCAACATCAACGGCTACAAGGCCGTGTTCGCCGACAACAGCATCGTCACCGGCTACATCAACTCCATCAAGTACACGGTCATCGGTACCATCTTCTCCGTGGCCATGCTGTACATGACCGCCTACCCCATGGCCCAGAAGGACCTGCCCGGCCGGAAGGCCATCAGCATCTTCTTCGTCATCACCATGTACTTCGGCGGCGGCCTGATCCCCACCTACCTGGTCGTGAAGCAGACCCACCTCATCTACAACATGTGGTCTCTGTTCCTGCCCGGCGGCGTGGCGGTGGGCAACATGATCATCGTGCGCAACTTCTTCCAGAACAGCATCCCCCACGACCTGATCGAGGCCGCCGGCATCGACGGCTGCTCCAAGTTCCGGACTTTCATCAGCGTGGTGATCCCCCTGTCCATGCCCATCATGGCGGTCATGGTGGTGTTCTCCATGGTGGCCTACTGGAACGACTGGTTCACCGCTCTGATCTATCTGCGGGCTGAGGACGCTCCTCTGCCCCTGGTCCTGCGGAACATCCTGATCCGGTCCAGCGCCAGCGCGGCCCAGGCCAGCACCATCTCCGGCGGCTTCGCAGAGCTGAACAAGCTGACCGAGAGCCTGAAGTTCTGCTCCATGATCGTGGCGGCAGTCCCCATGCTGATCATCTACCCCTTCGTGCAGAAGTACTTCGAGAAGGGCTTCATGTCCGGCGCCGTGAAGGGCTGATCCGGAAACGACCACTGTTCGCAAATACCATTTACATACTTTTTTGGAGGAAAAACCATGAGTAAGAACCTGAAGAAGCTCATCAGCCTGGCTCTGGCCCTGGTCATGGTCCTGGCGCTGGCCGCCTGCGGCGGCTCCAAGGACGAGCCCGCCAACGTCAACGACGGCACCGTCAACGAGAACACCGACCAGACCGAGTTCACCGTCATGGGCGGCCAGTCCGCGCTGTCCCCCGGCTATGTGGACAACGAGGTCCTCAACGCCATGATGGAGGAAGCCGGCATCAAGATCACCTGGGACACCATGAGCGAGTCCCTGGGCGAGAAGGTCAACATCGCCATCGGCGGCGGCGACTGGCCCGACGCCTTCCAGGGCGTTGGCTTCTCCAACTACGACCTGATGCGCTATGGCTCCGACGGCACCTTCCTGGACCTGACCCCCTACATCACCCCGGAGATCATGCCCAACCTCAGCAAGATCCTTGACGAGCACCCCAACATCCGCGCGGCCATCACCATGACCGACGGCAAGATCTACGGCCTGCCCGCCGCTGAGCAGATGGGCACCGCCGGTATCGGCAAGGAAGAGGACTACTCCATCTACACCATCCCTCAGTTCGCCATGATCAACAAGGCCTGGCTCGACGACCTGGGCCTGGATGTCCCCACCAGCCTGGATGAGCTGCACGACGTGCTTGTGGCCTTCAAGGAGAACGACATGGCCCACAAGATGTACGGCGCCGACGCCGGCTCCACCATCCCCATGTCCACCGGCTTCGACCAGTGGTGCTGGGGCCAGAACATCTTCTATGCCGGCTTCGGCTTCACCAACTGGCCCAACGACGTCATCAACGACCTGCTGCTGAACCCTGACGGCACCGTCTCCTTCGAGTGCGTGTCCGACCGCTATCGCGACGCCATCACCTACTTCCATGACTGGTACGCCGACGGCCTCATGGACATCGAGATGTTCTCCCAGTCCGACACCCAGCTCATCGCCAAGTGCCAGCAGGGCTACGTGGGCGTCTCCACCTGGTGGTACATCGAGGAGCTCATGGGCGACTACGCTGATGACTACGTGTTCCTGCCCATCCTGACCGGCCCTGCCGGCACCGAGTATGAGGGCACGAGCGGCGTCACCGTCCGTACCGGCGGCGGCACCAACTCCGCACAGCTCTCCATCACCACCGACTGCAAGAGCCCCATCAACCTGCTGAAGTTCTATGACCAGTGGTATACCGGCGAGGCCGTAATGCAGCTGCAGTATGGTCCCATCGGCGTCTACTTCAACGAGCAGGACGAGAACGGCATCTGGCAGTCCATCACCGAGGAAGAGGCCCAGGAGAAGTTCGGCAAGGGCGCCGGCGAGCTGAAGAGCACCTACGAGGTGGCCGGTCCCAAGCTGATCCTCTCTGAGTACTACGCCAACACCTTCGCCATGGAGGACCGCGCCATCGAGCGTCTGACCGACCTGTACGACTTCTGGATGCCCTACGTGAAGGACACCACCGTGTACCCCGTGGACTGCGTGTTCACCCAGGAGGAGCTGGACGTCATCAACCAGTACAAGTCCGACTTTGAGAGCGCTGTCTCCGAGCAGGAGGGCCTGTGGCTCCGCGACGGCGGCCCCGACGACGCCGCTTGGGACGCCTACGTCTCCCACCTGACCGACACCTGCGGCATGCAGGAGATGCTGGACGTCTATCAGGCCGCCTATGACCGTTATGCGTCCGCCCAGAGCGCCGCTGAGGAATAATCATCCCATCGCTGGCAAAAACACCATTTCTGGAAGGGAAAGTCCATGATCAGTGAGACATTGCAGCAGGCCCGTGACTTCGAGGCCCACTATGTGCCGTTCATACCGGACAGCGAACGCCCGAGGTTCCACGTGACCGGCGGTATCGGCTGGATCAACGACCCCAACGGCTTTTCCTGCTACAAGGGCGAGTACCACCTTTTCTTCCAGTACCACCCCTACTCCACCAAGTGGGGCCCGATGCACTGGGGCCACGTGAAGACAAAAGACTTCATCCGCTGGGAGCGGCTTCCCGTGGCCCTGGCGCCGGATACCGAGTACGACCAGAACGGCTGCTTTTCCGGCAGCGCCCTGGAGCTTGACGACGGCCGGCAGCTTCTCATGTACACCGGCGTCCACCGCAAACGGCGGGAGGACGGCGTCATGGAGGAGTACCAGACCCAGTGCATCGCCATTGGCGACGGGGTGGACTACGAGAAATACGAGGGCAATCCCGTCCTCACGGGGAAGGACCTCCCCGAGGGAAACAGCGTCCTGGATTTCCGGGACCCGAAGATATGGAGAGAGGAGGACGGCCTCTACCGGGCCGTCGTGGGCAACCGTACCGCGGACGGCAGCGGCGCCATCCTCCTCTTTGAGAGCGAAGACGCGCTCCACTGGCATTTTGCCGCCGTGGTGGACGCCTGCTGCAACGAGTACGGCCGGATGTGGGAATGCCCCGATTTCTTCCCCCTGGACGGAAAGCAGGTGCTGCTCACCAGCCCCCAGGAGATGGCGGCGCTGGGCCTGGAGTTCCACGCGGGCTACGGCGCCCTGTGCCTCATCGGCAGCTGGGACAGCGAGGCGCGCCGCTTCACGAGAGAGACGGTCCAGTCCCTGGACTACGGCATCGACTTCTACGCGGCCCAGACCCTGCTTTCCCAGGACGGGCGGCGGATCGTGATCGCCTGGATGCAGAACTGGACCAACTCCAACTGCCTGCCCTACGGCGCACGGATATTCGGTGAGATGACCCTGCCGAGGGAGCTGGCGGTGAGAGACGGCCGGCTGGTCCAGAACCCCGTGCGGGAGCTGGAGCGGTATCACGGCCACCGGGTGGCCTACAGCAACGTGCTGGTCACCGGCGAGACCAATATGCAGGGCGTCAACGGCCGCATCCTGGACATGACCGTGACGGTGCGCCCTGCGGGGAACATGTACCACGCCTTCCGGCTGAACGTGGCCAAGGACGGGGAGCACGTGTCCTACATCCGCTATAAGCCGGAGCTGAGCGTGCTCCGGGTGGACCGGAGCCGGTGCGGCATCCGCTACGACGTGGTGCATGTGCGGGAATTCATGGTCCGGCCCAGGAACGGCGAGATCAAGCTGCGGCTTGTGATGGACCGGCACAGCCTGGAGCTCTTTGTCAACGACGGGGAGCAGGCGGCCACGTTCATCCTGTACACGCCGGAGACGGCGGACTCCATCAGCTTCCAGGCCGAGGGCGGCGCTGTGCTGGTGGATGTGGAGAAATACGAACTGGACTTTGAGAGGGAGGCGTGACCATGGAGCGCATGTACGATGTGGTGGCTTTGGGCGAGATGCTCATCGACTTCACGGAGAACGGTCTGAGCGGCCAGGGCAACCCCCTCTTTGAGGCGAACCCCGGCGGGGCCCCCTGCAACGTGCTGGCCATGCTGCAAAAGCTGGGACGAAAGACTGCCTTCATCGGCAAGGTGGGCGCGGACGGCTTCGGCCGTATGCTGCGCCAGACCGGCCTGGATGCCGGGATAGACATGTCCGGGCTGCTGGCGGACCAGAAGGTGCACACCACGCTGGCGTTTGTCCAGACCGCCCCGGACGGGGACCGGGACTTCTCGTTCTACCGTGACCCGGGCGCGGACATGATGCTCACCACCGAGGAGGTGCCGGTCTCCCTCATCGAGAACACAAAGATCTTCCACTTCGGCACCCTGTCCCTGACCAGCGAGCCGGTGCGTGCGGCCACGGTAAAGGCCGTGGCGCTGGCCATGGCGGCGGGGGCGGTGGTGTCCTTCGACCCCAACCTCCGGCCGCCCCTGTGGCGGGACCTGGAGGACGCCCGGACGGCCATCGATTGGGGCCTGTCCCAGGCGGAGGTGGTGAAGATCGCCGACAACGAGCTGGAGTTCATGACCGGCCAGACGGACTTTGACGCCGGGGCGGCCATGATATTGAAGGCCCACCCCAACATCCGGCTCCTGAACGTGACGGCGGGCGCCGACGGCAGCTACGGCTACAGCGGCGGACACCGGGCGTTCGTCCCGGCCTTCAAGCTGGGCGGCACCATCGAGACCACCGGCGCGGGGGACACCTTCTGCGCCTCGGTCCTGAACTACGTGCTGGACCGGGGGCTGGACGGCCTCACGGAGGCGGAGCTCACAGAGATGCTCCGGTTCGCCAACGCGGCGGCGTACCTGGTGACCACCAAAAAGGGCGCCATCCGGTCCATGCCCGAGCGGGAGCAGATCGAAGAAATTTTGGACTAAAAATCCCTTGACTAAATTGGCATAATATAGTAAAATTGACTAGATTCCAATGGCGGCCGGCCACTCCACTTCATGGCCCGCCGTACATAAAAAAGGAGGAAAAGTTCCCGTAAGCTCACGGTGCGGCAGTGTGGAGACCTGTCGTAAAGCGGTCCGCCCCCCTGTGGGCGGCGCGAGATAGCCCGGACGGAGGTCCGGCTGTCAGAGCTGAGAGTATGTCAGAAGTCGTTATCAAAGGTCTGAAGAAAGTCTACGACGGCGGCGTCACGGCGGTGCACGACGTGAACCTGGACATCGCGGACAAGGAGTTCATCGTGCTGGTCGGTCCCTCCGGCTGCGGCAAGTCCACCACCCTGCGCATGGTCGCCGGCCTGGAGGACATCACCGAGGGCGATCTGTTCATCGACGGACGCCGGTGCAACGACGTGGAGCCCAAGGACCGCGACATCGCGATGGTCTTCCAGTCCTACGCCCTGTATCCTCACATGACCGTGTACGACAACATGGCCTTCGCCCTGAAGCTGAAGAAGGTCCCCAAGGCGGAGATCGACAAGAAGGTCAAAGAAGTGGCGGCCATCCTGGACATCACCCAGTACCTGGACCGTAAGCCCAAGGCTCTGTCCGGCGGCCAGCGGCAGCGTGTGGC
>CANQIH010000124.1 GCA_947624035.1 uncultured Oscillospiraceae bacterium
GGTGTAGGCCATCTCATAGCCCAGGGACACAGCGATCACGTCAAAGTCCCCCAGGGGGTCGCCGCTCTCCAGGGCCCACAGCGGGATGTGCTCCTCCCTGAGCTTTTCCGCCATATCGCCCCATGGCGCGAACACCCGCTCGCACCACACGCCGTCCATCTCGTTGAACACGCCGTAGAGGATCTTCATCCCCAGGTTGGACATGCCGATCTCATAGGTGTCCGGGAAGCAGAACGCCACCCGCACATCCACCTGGCTCCTGTCCTTGACCGTCTGTCCGTATTCGCCGCCCACATACCGGGCGGGACGCTGTACCTGCCGCAGCAGCGCGTCGATCTTCTCGTTCATTTCCATGGCCGGTATTTTATCGCAGATCGGGCCAGTTGGCAAGAGCTCCCATCCAAATTCCCGCCGCGGCCGCCGCCATGGACCGGATGCACAGTCCCGTGGCGAACACGCCCAGGGCGCAGGCAGTCCCGATGACGCGCAGGATGATATCAGCCGTCCGTGGCTCCATCACCGTCTCCAGGGCGTATTTTGCGAGGCGTCCCCCGTCCATGGGCATCACCGGCAGCAGGTTGAACATGGCCGCCAGCACGGCGATGGCCCCGGTATAGCAGAGGAACGGTATGTCCGTGAGGAAGCACAGTACGGCGAAGAGGATGCCCGCCACCGGTCCCGCCGCCACGATGCCTGCCTCCTGCCGGGCCGTCAGGGCGCCGCCGTACTCGATGACCGGCCCCGCCGCCGTGACGCGCACGCCCCGGATGACGGCGCCGGTCATGAATATGGCGGCCAGGTGCCCCAGCTCATGGGCCAGGGCCGCCGCCAGGAAGGCCGCCAGGGCCACGCCCCCGCCGATGAAGTAAAGCGCCGCCGCCAGCAGCAGGAACCCAGGGCTGACGGTCAGTCCCAGACCAGCCATGCTGCCGCCTCCGCCGGCGCCGGCAGCGTCAGCGTCTCCCGGTCCATCATGTCCCACAGTCTGGGCTCGATGCTGGTCTCATAGGCCGGCAGGAAGAGCTTCAGGTACGTCGCCAGCAGGAAGAGCCCCGCCGCGATGGCCAGCCGCCTGTATGTCATAGGACCACCCCCGGTACAAGCTATGAGCGAACTTGAATTTTATGCTTGCAATCACAGCGGGCGGGTGATATAATCTTTAAGCCGCAAGCCGCGCAGGTGTAGTTCAATGGCAGAACATCAGCTTCCCAAGCTGAATACGAGGGTTCGATTCCCTTCACCTGCTCCACCACGTCGGAAGGCCCCTGAAGACACAGGGGCCTTGCAAGCAAGGCCCCGTATGTCGGTCAGGGGCCTTCCTCCTTCTCCCCAAAAGGCTGGCGAGCCTTTTGGGGGCCCAGTGAGGGGCAGGGAACTTCTTCTTTCTCCCCAAAGGGCACGCCTGCCCTTTGGGGGCCCCATTGGTGGGCCTTCCTCCTTTCCCCCACGCGATTCGCTTCGCTGGATTCGCGTGGGGACCCCGAGGGGGACGACGGGGGAACAAGGTATCGGGGTGTAGCGCAGTTGGTAGCGCGCTTGGTTCGGGACCAAGAGGCCGGGTGTTCAAGTCACCTCACTCCGACCAGCGTCGGAGCAAAGTCCGCTTTGCTCCGACGCTTTTTATGCCTACAGCACAAAAAGCGCCATCCGCCCGCTCCCTTGCTCCTCCTTCTCCCATCGCAAACGCTTCGCTGGTTTGCGATGGGAGCCTTGTTTCAATCTGATCGCCGCTGCCAGGCAGCGGCGATTTTGATTGCTATTTTCCTTTCAAGTGGACACTAAAGTGGACACCAAGGTGCGACTTGAGGTGCGACCCAATATCCGCCTCTATGATTCACTCATCATCCTCTGCCTCCAGCCGCGGCGTGAAGGGGACATAGGCAAGCAGGAGCGCGCCCAGCAGGAGGATGACCCGGCCCAGCCCCAGCCGGACGGCCAGGGCGCCGGTCAGCGGGAACAGGACGATCATACAGGCGGAAAAGCACATGCTGCTCACGGAGATGAGTGTCGCTCGCCGGTCGGATGGTATGCGGCGGTTCAGCGCCGCCGAGTGGAGCGGGCCCAGCAGGGCGTTGGCAAAGCTGGCCAGGCCGAAGCCCGCCAGAGAGACCGGGACGGACCCGGCGGCCATGAGCGCCAGTCCCGCGGCCAGAGCGCAGCCCGCGGCGTGGGCGGCATATCTGCCGAGCAGTCTGGCCGCACGCCGGCTCAAGAGCGCGCCCGCGCTGGCGGCGAGGCCCATACCCAGCAGGATCATGCTCACACCCAGCGTGTCGAAGCCCCGGTCGTGGTAGAGCTGCTGGGCGTAGAAAAAGGCCGTGGTGTAACCGGCGAACAGGACAGCAAAGCGCAGCAGCATGCGCCGCAGCGGTCTGTCCCGCAGCAGGGCAAAGCTGGCGGCAAAGTGGGCCCGGACCGTGACGCGGCCGCCGGCGGACGCGGCGCGGGGCTCCGTCAGAAAGACACCTGTGAAGAAGGTGACAGCCTGTATGCCCGCGCTGACGAAATAACACAGCGCGTAGGACTGCCTTGCCAGTATCCCGCCAGCCAGCACGCCGGCGGCCTGGGCGATCTCCGCCGCCAGAGCCATGCGGCCTGCGGCGCGGAAGTATTGCCGTTCCCGGCCCAAGCACAGAAAGCTGTCGTACAAAAGCGCCTCGTCCGAGCCGGACAGTAGGTTATAGCTCCAGGCATTGAGCACGAACGCCGCGGCCAGGGGCCCCATACTGTTGGCATATATGGTCACCAGCGTGGAGGCCGCGGCCAGGACCCGGCTGGCCAGCATGGCGCCCTTCCGGCCGAACAGGTCCGCCAGCGCCCCGGAGGGCACCTCCGAGACGAGCCCGGCGATATGGAAAACACCCTCCAGCAGTCCGACCTGCCAGAGCGTCAGCCCCCTCCGAAGCAGGTACAGCACCCATATCCCATCCCCCAGAGCGAGGGAAGCGAGAAAACGAAACAGATAGCTCGCCGCTAAATTGCGGCGGTATTTTTTGTCCATTGCAGTTGCTCCTCATAATGTCATTTTGGGCGCAAAAAAGACCCCTTCCACCGCCGGTGGAACGAGTCTCTGGGATCACTGCAATATGGAACGGGCCGCCCTTACGGCCTGAAAATGGGCGCAGTGATCCCCTGACAGCGCCGGTCATAGACGATGAGGCCGCTGCTGGTGAAGATGAAGTAGCCGTAGCCAGGCATCATGCGCCCTCCTTTCATTTCAATAGTAAACACAGTATAACTTGGATACCCCGTTCGTGTCAACAGCGGCGTTCTGAAGGGGGAAAGCAGCAGCGCCCGGTCACCCGGGCGCTGCGCCGCTATCCTTATTCCCTTGCGGCCTTACGTGATGTGGATGGGGAAGGAACCCTCCTCCTTGCCGTTGATGAAGATGTGGACATAGACCGGATCGCTGCTGTCGCCGACGATCTGGATATAGCCAGTGTTATCCACGATGATGGCTTCCTCATTGTCGCTCTTCCACTCGATGGTGGCGTTGGGGTCGACGGGATAGAAACTCAGGGTCATGGCGTAGTTGGACCCCACGGGCCCCCAGAAGCCCTCGGGGATATAGTTGCTGACGGTGGGGTTGCTGACCCAGGTGACGCGCACGTCGGTGAATACCGGCGCCGCCGTGGGGGTGGGCGTGGGCTCCGGGGTCTGGACCAGGGGCTCCGCCGTGGTGAACTGCGGCACGACGCCTCCGCCCTGTCCGCCGTCGGCAGAGATCAGGCCGGGCTCCTCCATGTGGTTGGACACGTTCACGCTCACCATGATGACCGTCACGAGAAACACGGCGATCAGCAGTACGCCGCAGATGAGCATCTGCCAGTTGACGGTCTCGGCCGCGCTCTTGGCGGCCTTGGTGCCGGGCACGACGCTGTCAGACTCCGGCACGGGGCTGCGCACCTCTTTGACCTTCTTCGTCCCGCAGTAGGGGCAATTGCTGCGAAAAGAGGGATACTGCCTGTGACAGCGGCGGCAGGTCGTATTCGGGATAAGGCTCATAAGATCACACCTTTCTGTATGACCTGTTAATTATAACAAATATTACAAAAAGATACAAGCCTTTTTCCCTGGAATGTTTGAACAATTTCTTAAATCGTCAGCGCGCCGGTCTCATCCTCCAGCAGGATCAGTATCTTTTCCTGGGCGCCGGTCTCGGCGTTGACGTAGAGGATATAGTGCTCTCCGGCGTCCGTCTCACATACGAACTCGTGGCAGAACCGCTCCTGGCCGCCCTCGGTGGGGATGATCGCCATGTCATGGCTCTTGACCGCCAGGTCCCCGGATATGCTCTGCCGGGCGTCCTCCTCCGACACCTTCGCCGCCGGGATGTCCCGCTGCCGGTGGGCCCGGATATAGCCCTGGGCGTCGTAGCTCATGAGACTGCCGTTGTCCAGCGCCACCCCCACCTTGATGAGGTCCGGGTAGCAGATGACGCCCTTCTCCGCGTGCTCATAGTTCACAAGCAGCACGCCGTTTTCCACCATGTGGTAGCTCTCCGTCAGGTCCTTCAGGCCCCAGCTGTCGATATAGTCCCGGGCCATGCCCAGGGCGTCCTTCACAGAGTAGTTCTCCCCGCTGACGGCCCGGGAGCACAGGGCGCTGTATATCTCCCCGCCCTGTTTGGTCACATAGACGGTGTACTCCCCGCCGTTTCGGATGAGGCCGAAGGCCCAGCAGGGCACATCGCCCTCCATCTCCCCCGCGTCCCGTATCTCCGAGACCTCCACGTCCAGGAATTTGGCCGCCGCCGTCTGGGCGTCCTCCTGCGACACCTGGTCACGGCCCTCCAGATACACCGGTTTTGCGCCGGTCACGCTCTCGGAGAAGGGCCCGTCGTAGATGAGGGACGGCACCTCGGGGAACTCCTGCTCGATGGTCTGAAAGACGCTGCCCGCCAGGGGCGCGGCGCCCTCCTCCCCCTCCAATGCCTCCCCGCTCCCATATACCTCGTCCATGGTCAGCTCCCCGGTCATGATCCGCTCCTGCATGTCCCGCAGGTTCAGGGCCATGACCTCCGCCGTCCCGGCCAGGCTGCGTAGGTTTTTCAGCTCCTCCCTGGAATATCCCCCGTTGCTGCCCACGGTCCGGGCCAGGGCGTTGGCGTAGTCCCCCACCTTGGAAACAAAGCTGGCGGTCTGCTCCAGCTCGTGGGAGGAGTATGGCAGCGCCTCCATGGCCATCTGGGCCGTCATGGCCCGGCCGGATATCTGGCTGCACAGGGCGCTCTCCAGAGCCGGGTCGGAGACGTAGACGCTCTTTTCCAGGTCGTTTGACAGCTCCGACACGCTGCTCACCAGCTCGTCGAAGGCCCGCTGTGTGCCCGCCCGGGCATACAGCTCCAGGCTGTGGGCTTTCCTCATACCCGTGAACGCCAGCACCCCCGCCACGATGAGCCCCGCGGACAGGAACGTGATGACACGTATGGCCGGTCTTTTTCGCATAATGAAACACCTCTTCCCGCCTATTTTGCGCAGAAGAGGTGTTTTCCCGTCATTCAATTTTTCCCATCAGGAAAGGCGCTCGATGCCGTCCCGCATCCGCCGGATGGTCTCGTCCCTGCCCAGGATGCAGCAGATCTCCACCGCGCCGCCCGGGGTCACCGCCGTGCCGGTGACGGCGATGCGCACCGGCCACATGAGCTTGGCGTTTTTGACCCCCAGCTGCTCCGCCAGGCCCACCATGGCGTCGTGGATGTGCTCATCGTCCCAGACAGGCAGCGCCTCCAGCACCGGCAGCGCCGCGTTCAGCATCTGGAGCGCGCTTTCCTTATCGCTCTTGGATTTCTTATGGACGTAGAGCTCCGTGTCGTAGTCGGGCAGGGCGTCGAAAAAGCCCAGCTTGCCGGGGATGTCGGTGAGCACCTCGGTGCGCTGCTGCAAAAGCCCCGCGATGGCCGCGGCGTCCATGGCCGGATTTTTCACCGCCTGGCGGATGTAGGGCTCCGCCACCGCGGCGAATTCCGCCGGGTCCATGGCACGGATGTAGGCGCTGTTAAAATAAGTGAGCTTTTCGATGTCGAAAATGGCCTGGCTCTTGGAGATGCCGGAGAGGTCGAAGGCCTCCGCCAGCTCCTGGATGGAGTATATCTCCCGCTCGCCGCCGGGGGCCCAGCCCAGCAGGGCCACGTAGTTCACGATGGCGGCCCGCAGATAGCCCCGCTCCACCAGGTCCTCATAGGAGGGGTCGCCGCGGCGCTTGGACATCTTGCTGTGGGCGTCGCGCATCACCGGCGAGCAGTGGACGTACTTGGGGATGGGCCAGCCGAAGCCCTCGTAGAGCAGGTTGTACTTCGGCGCGCTGGACAGGTACTCCGAGCCCCGGACCACATGGGTGATGCCCATCAGGTGGTCGTCGATGACGT
>CANQIH010000125.1 GCA_947624035.1 uncultured Oscillospiraceae bacterium
CTCTGTCCGGTACGGGCCGCACGGGGGCGCTGGTCCTGCTGGCGGACGGCACCATCGCCGGGTGCCGGTTCGACACGGACGCCCTGGGCGGTGAGCCCACAGGCGTCTCCCTGGTGACCCTGGTCCCGGGGGCGGACGCCTTCACGACCGCGCCCATGGCGGACCTCTCCCCCGCCTACGTCACCGACGTCATCTCAGGGGACGGCGGGACGATATGGCTGCGCCACGCCGGGACGGCCCTGTACGCCTATGACCGGACCACGGGCAAGCTGACGGAGGGGCCGGACCTGCTGGACCTGGGCGTGGAGGCCCTGGCCGGGGCCCTCTGCCGGGACGGGACGCTGTACGCCGCCGCCTACGGGGACGGCTACCGGAGCCTGACCCTGCTGCCCGTGCCCACGGACGGCGCGGCGGAGCCCCTGGTGCTGGCCTCCTTCTACACCTTCTCCGACATCGAGGCACGGATGGTGGCCCAGTACAACCGGGCCCATCCGGACCGGCCCGTCCAGGTGCGCAGCTACGCCGAGTACGACGACCCCCTGGCCCGGTTCAACAACGACATCATCGCCGGGGACGTGCCGGACATGGTATACCTGAGCCATATGCCCTACGACAGCCTGCTGAAACAGGGCCTGCTGGCGGACCTGACGGCGTTTATAGAAGCGGACCCGGACATCCGCAAGGAGGATTATGTAAACTCCATGTGGGACGCGGTGACCGTGGACGGGGCCATCTGCTCCGTGGTGAGCCGGTTCCGGGTGGGCACCTTCTGGGGCGCGGAGGGCGGCCTCACGGCGGCGGAGTTCACCCTGGACCGGCTGGAGGCGGAGGCCGCCGCGGGCCGGACCGTGTTCGCCTTCGAGGGCGGCGTGGACAGCCCAGAGGCCCGGAACTATCTGTTCCGGGACCTGCTGCTGCCCAACCTGGGCGCCTTCGTGGACTTTGAAGGCCCCGCCTGCTCCTTCGACAGCCCGGAGTTCATCGATCTTTTGGAGACCGTCGAGACCATGCCCCTGACCGGCGACCCGCTGGTGGGGGACCGGGGCTATCTGGGCCAGTTTTTCCTGATGCCCGGGGAGACGCTGCTGGGCTACCCCACGGCGGCGGGCGGCACGTTCCTGTTCCAGCCGGACATCGAGCTGGCCATCACCACCGCCGCGTCCGACCCGGAGGCCTGCTGGCAGTTCGTGCGGCAGTTCCTGCTGGAGGACGTGCAGGCCTACACCACCCTGGCGGACCTGCCGGTCCGGCGGGACGTGCGGGACCTCTACGCCCTGGAGGGATACGAGGACGGGGCCGCCGCGGTGGCCGCCATATTGGACGGGCCCATGACCGTGTACCGGGACGCCTCCCGGGCCAGCGCGGTGCTGGACATCGTGCAGGACGAGACGGCGGCATACTTCGCCGGGACCGTCACGGCGGAGGACGCGGCCGCCGCCCTCCAGAACCGGGTGGGCCTGTACCTGGCCGAGCAGAGCTGAGGCCATATTAAGAAAATCTTAAGAAACGGCATCGAAAAACTGTGGTATGCTTTTGTTGTGCAAACAAGGAGGAAATGTCATGAGAAGATTTCTGTCCATCCTTTTGCTGCTGTCCATGCTCCTGGCCCTGACCGCCTGCGGCGGGGCAGCGGAGGAGGACGCCTCCCCATCGGTGAGCCAGCCCTACGAGGCCCCGCCCGCGCCCGCCTCGGACACGGAGGCCGCGACAGAGGAGGAGGCCTCCGCCCCGGCGGCTGAGCCCATCACCGTGACGGCCCCGGAGGGCACCCGGATCGCCGGGACGGCGGCCCGGAACGGCCGGCTCTGGGTGAGCCTCTATAACGTATCGGAGGATGAGCCCTGGTTCGGCGTGGGCGCCAGCGCCAACACCGTCTGCTCCGTGGACATGGCCACCGGCGCCCTCACGGAGGTCTGCGGCCGGGAGGACGGCGGCATCGCCGCCTTCTCCCCGGCGGAGGACGGCACCGTCTGGGTGCTGGTGAACAACAGCCTTTCCAGCTTCATCCCCCCGGAGGGCGACGATTTCAGCGTCACCCTCTACCACCTGGGGCCGGACAACAAGGTCATCGGCTCCCTGGACGTGGACGAACTGGCGGACGATGGGAGCGGCTTTGCTTTCACCGCCCTGGCGGACGGCGGGGCGGCTGTTGGCTGGGACGGTACAGCCGCGGTGGTGGACGCCCAGGGCAAGACGGTCCGGAAGGTCCCCATGGGGAACAGCTGTTTTATGGACCTGACCCGGCTGGAGGACGGCACGGTGGTGGGCTCCTGCTGGAACGGGGACGACATGGGCCAGTTTCTCAGCTACAGCACCGGCGTGTTCGACACCGCCGCCGGCACCGTGACGGACCTGCCCCAGGGGGATATGCAGGGCGAGACCGCCCCGGCCTGCGGCGACGGGACCACCATCTGGTGCAGCGGTTTCGGGGGCGTACAGGCCTATGACCGGGCCGCCGGGACCATGGGCGAGACCATGGACTGGATCAACCTGGGCTTTCAGTCCCTGTACGTGACGGGGCTGTTTCTCCGGGACGGCGCGCCCTGGGCCGCCGTGGCCGCCGAGGACGGCTGCTCCCTGACGGTCCGGCCCCTGCCCACGGGGGACGACGGCCGGACCGTGCTGACGCTGGCCTGCTTTTTCGAGGAGGAGAGCGGCATGATCGCCCGGGCGGTCCGGGCCTTCAACCAGACCGACCCGGACTACCGCGTCCAGGTCACGGACTACGGCACCATCGAGGACGACCCCCTGTCCCGGTTTAATAACGACGTGATCGCCGGGGACATGCCGGACCTGATCTCCCTGTACGAGATGCCCTACGACACCCTGCTGCGCCAGGGGCTGCTGGCGGACCTGACGGACTATATCGAAAATGACCCGGACGTCCGAAGGGAGGACTATCTGGACTGGACCTGGCAGGCCTCCACCGGTCCCGACGGCGGGATATACTCCCTCATCCCCCAGTTCGTGTTCAGCTCCTGGTTCTGCCGGGAGGGGTATCTCACGAAGGACGAGTTCACCCTGGACAAGTACCTGGACCTGGCGGACAGCGGGGAGGCCCTGGACTATGCAAACGGCGACGGCCCCTTTTACCGGGCCTCTGAGGCGGCGAACCTCATCTCCTGCAACATGGACCTCTTCGTGGACCTGCAGAGCGGCCAGTGCCATTTTGACAGCCCGGAATTTCGCCGCATCGTGGACACGGCGGAGCACATGACCATCCTCACCGGCGACACCTACGGCCAGGAGGTCATCCGCGTGGGACAGCTGGGCAGCTATGAGGACCACACCTATGCCACCGGCGATGGCAGGACCGTTCCCATCGGCTATCCCACCCCGGCAGGCGGCGTTTACCGCCTCAGCCCCCGGACGGAGGCGGCCATGAGCTCCCAGACGGAACACCCGGAGGGCTGCTGGCGGTTTCTGCGGACGCTGCTGCTGGACGAGCTCCAGTGCGCGCCGGAGGGCTACGGCTCATATCAGTGCTTCCCCGCCAAGCGAAGCGGCCTGGACGTTATGGCCGCGGCGGAGCTGGAGATGTACAGCGACATGCCGCCGGAGGCTATGGCGGCAGGCGGAGACGGCCTCACCCAGGCGGGCATCGACGCGGTGAACGCCATCCTGGACCAGGGGGACATCTTCGTGGACCGGCTGTTCACCTCCCTGTCCTCCGCCGTGACGGACATCCTGGAGGACGAACTGGAGGCCTACTACGGCGGCGGCAGCGATATGGACAGCCTCATCTCCTCCCTCCAAAGCCGGGTGGGTCTGTACGTGTCGGAGCAGAGCTGACACTCCCCCTTCCCCTTTTCCCGGATATCTGATATAGTATCCGGGAAAGAGAAGGAGGTCCGCCCATGCAGCAGTCCGTTTTTGACCTGGAGCGCCTGCCCCGCACCTATCTGAAGCTGTCCCTGCCGGTGGTGCTGGGGATGGTGGTCACGCTGGTCTACAACCTGGCCGACACGTACTTCATCGCCCGCACCGGCAGCACCGACCTCGTGGCCGGGGTGTCCCTGTGCAGCCCGGTGTTCACGGGCCTCATGGCCTTCGGCAACATCTACGGCCAGGGCGGCAGCTCCCTCATCTCCCGGATGCTTGGCCGGGACGACCGGGACGGCACCGCCCGGGTCAGCGCCTTTTGCTTTTACGCCGCCATCGCCACGGGCCTCGTGCTGGCGGTGCCTCTGCTGCTGTTCCGGCGGCCCATGCTGGGGCTGCTGGGGGCGGACAGCGGCACCCTGCCCTACGCCAGCCAGTACTTCACCGTTCTCGCGGCCGGGGCGCCCATCGTCATACTGAGCTTTATCCACTCCAACCTTCTGCGGTGCGAGGGCATGAGCGCCCTGTCCATGTGCGGCACCGCCGGCGGGGCCCTTCTGAACATCGTGCTGGACCCCATATTGATCTCTGTGGCGGGCTGGGGCGCCCGGGGCGCCGCCATCGCCACCGTGATCGGGTATGTGGCAAGCGACCTCTTCTTCCTTATCATGCTGGGGCGCAGGAGCCGGTATCTCTCCGTCGCGCTCAAAAACTGCCGTGTAGACGGCGGTGAGCTGCGGCAGATATTCGGCATCGGCGTCACCGCCGCCATCGCGAACCTGGCCCAGAGCCTGTGCCTCGTGCTGGTGAACAAGTTCCTGCTGCCCTACGGCAGCGACAAGATCGCCGCCATGGGCATCGTGCTGAAGATCAATATGATCGCCCAGCTGATCCTCACGGGCTTCGCCTTCGGCGGGGTGCCCCTGTTCGGATTCCTGTACGGCGCCGGGGACCGGGCGAGGCTCAAAAAGCTCATCGGCTTCTGCCTCACCTTCCTGTGCGCCCTGGCCCTTCTCTTCAGCGCCGTACTGATGGCCGCCGCGCCCCGGCTCATGGCCGCGTTCATCGACGTGCCCTCCATTGTGTCGGACGGCACGGTCATGCTCCGCTGGCAGGCAGCCGGGAACGTGTTCGCCGCCGTGGTGCTTCTGATGACGTGCCTGTTCCAGGCCTCGGGCCGGGTGGGGCCCTCCCTGGCCCTCAGCGTGAGCCGCCAGGGGATGGTGTTCATCGCCGTGCTGGCCGTGGCCACGGCCGCGGCGGGATACAACGGCGTATTGGCCTCCCAGGCCATAGCGGACCTTCTCAGCGCCCTGCTGGCCCTGGGGCTGTACGCGGCAGTGTTCAGGAAAGCGTAAAGTCTTCTGCCGCACCCCTTGCCTCCCCTTACTGCAACAAACTACGATTATTAAACAGGCCCATGTTAAACATGAGCCTGTTTTTACATTTTCCCGGGAATTTGTCAACCGCCGGTCATTCCGCCGCCCGCTGGAGCTCCTGCACATACCGCAGGTCATCCTCCAGCTCACTTATCCGCTCCATGATGCCCTCGGCCACGTTGGGCAACAGCTCCGGCGGCAGGGTGTCCCAGAGCTCCGGGCCCTCCGGCGCGGCCGGGGTGGGCGCGGCCTCCGGGGCCCGCCTCTCTCCCACGCCCGCTCCGACGGCGAAGGCGAAGGCCATCAGCAGCACCACGGCCGCCAGACGCGCCGCCCCGCTCACTTGGACGCCTCCGCGATGAGGGCCGCCACGGTCTCGGACCCGGATACGCCGTCCACATCGGAACAGTGGTCCCTCTGGAACGCCTCTACCGCCTTTTTCATCCCGGCGCCGAACACGCCGTCCAGGCCGCCCGGGTCATAACCGGCGGCGTAGAGCATCCCCTGGATGCACTTCACGTAGTCGCCCTTGTCGCCCGCCTTGGCGGGGTGCGCCTTGATCAGGGAGACGAACATCCGCTTCATGTTGGCCGCCATGGTCTCGTCCCCCGGCTGGCCGTCCGGGTCCACGCCAAGCCAGCGCTGCCAGTCCTTCACGTAGTCCTCCCGGGTCTTCTCCGGCTCCGGGGCCGGGGCAGGGGGCGGCTCCTTGTCTCCGGCGGACGCGGCGTAGGGCGGGCGGTACACGGTGAACGCGGCGGTGATGGTCCGCTTCTTGTAGCCGATGCCCTCATAGGCGCCGGTCCCGGCCGCGCTCTTCTCCGCCTCGGCGATGGTCTTATACACCGTCGTGTTGCCCTCGAAGGTGATGACGGTGCTGCCGCTGAGGCGCTTCTTGATGGCGAACACGTGCTGGTCGCTGTACGCCACCAGGTCACCCTCCCGGGCCTCGCCGCCGGGCACGACGGGGAAGTGCTTGCGGCAAAAATCCTTGAACGTGGGGACGTAGGCCGGATTGGTGCATCCGGTGAACACACCGGCGCCGCTCAGCTTGTCGCAATACCACAGCAGGAAACCGCAGTAGGCGGAGCCAGAGACGAAAAGTCAAGGACTTTTTCATCAAATTCAAAAAGAAGTTACATTTTGCGGACTTCCTCACGGAGCA
>CANQIH010000126.1 GCA_947624035.1 uncultured Oscillospiraceae bacterium
GGCTCGGCGTCTACTTTGACGAGCAGATCAACAACCGGCTCCGGGGCGTCAGCCGCATGGAGAGTCTGGACATCGTGCTGGAGCGGGCGGACCGGGCCTATTCCCCGGAGGAGAAGGCGGCCCTCGCCGCGGAGAAAAACGGCGTCTATGTGCAGCTGCTCCAGCAGATGACCCCGGCGGACCTGCCCGCGGAGGTGAAGGAGACCCTGGACGCCCTGCGGGGCATGGGGCTGAAGCTGGCTATCGGCTCCAGCAGCAAAAACGCCAAGCTCATCCTCTCCCGCATCGGCCTGGGCGATTTCTTTGACGCGGTGTCCGACGGCACCAACATCACCCGCTCCAAGCCCGACCCGGAGGTCTTTCTCAAGGCTGCGGAGATGCTGGGGGAATCTCCCTCGGACTGCATCGTGGTGGAGGACGCCGTGGCCGGCGCCCAGGCCGGTCACGGCGGCGGCTTCACCGTGGCCTGCGTGGGGGACGCCGCCGCCAGCGGCGCCGGGGATCACAACATGAAATCCATCCGCGAACTGACGGACGTCGTTCGTACATAAGAAACCTATAGAAAGAGGAGACGTCATGGACCATCGTACCGAGATACTGGACCTGCGCACCGCCCTCGCGGTGCTGCGTGACACCCCCGGCCAGCTCATCGAGACCAATGTGGAGGTGGACCCGGCGGCGGAGCTGTCCGGCGTGTACCGCTATGTGGGCGCCGGCGGCACCGTGAAGCGCCCCACCACCGTGGACGGGCCCGCCATGGTCTTTCACAACGTGAAGGGCCACCCCGGCGCGTCTGTCGCCATCGGCGTGCTGGCCAGCCGGGCACGGGTCGCTGACCTCTTCGGCTGCAAAAAAGAGGAGCTGGGCTGGCTGGTGAAAAGCTGCGCCGCGAGCCCCATCCAGCCCGTGGTCACAGACGGTCCCGCCCCCTGCCAGCAGGTGGTCCATCTGGCCACAGACCCGGACTTTGACCTCAACCGGCTCATCCCCGCCCCCACCAACACCCCCGTGGACGCGGGGCCATACATCACCCTGGGCATGTGCTACGCCACCCACCCGGACACGGGCCTCTCCGACGTGACCATCCACCGGATGTGCATCCAGGGCAAAGATGAGCTCTCCATCTTCCTCCAGCCCGGTTCCCGGCACATCGGCGCCATGGCGGAGCGGGCCACGGAACTTGGCCGGCCCCTGCCCATCTCCGTGTCCATCGGCGTGGACCCGGCCATCGAGGTGCTCTCCTGCTTTGAGCCGCCCACCACGCCCCTGGGCTTCAACGAGCTGTCCATCGCCGGGGCGCTGCGGCAAAGGCCCGTGGAGCTCACAAAGTGCGTGGCCGTGAACGAACACGCCATCGCCAACGCGGAGTATGTGATCGAGGGAGAGATACTGCCCGGCAGCAACCACGTGGTGGAGGACCGGAACTCCCACACAGGCTACGCCATGCCGGAGTTCCCCGGCTACAACGGCCCGGCCAGCCACGTCTGCTGGCTTTTGAAGGTGAAGGCCGTGACCCACCGGGAGCGCCCCATCATGCAGACCTGCATCGGCCCCAGCGAGGAGCACGTGAACATGGCGGGCATCCCCACGGAGGCCAGCATTCTCGGCATGATCGACAAGGCACTGCCCGGCAAGGTCCTGAACTGCTATTCCCACCGCTCCGGCGGAGGCAAGTATATGGCCGTCCTCCAGTGCCGCAAGACCGTCCCCACCGACGAGGGCAAGCAGCGGCAGGCGGCGCTCCTGGCCTTCTCCGCCTTCCCTGAGCTGAAGCACGTGATCCTGGTGGACGAGGACGTGAACATCTTCGACACAAACGACGTGCTCTGGGCCATGAACACCCGCTTTCAGGGGGATAGGGACATCGTCACCATCCCCGGCGTCCGGTGCCACCCCCTGGACCCCAGCTCCAGCCCGGCCTACTCCCCAACCATCCCGGACGTGGGCGTGTCCTGCAAGACCATCTTCGACTGCACCGTGCCTTTCCATCTGAAGGACCGGTTCATCCGCGCGCCCTTTATGGAGCTGGACCCGGAGAAGTGGCTCCATGGATAAGCGGCTGATCGTGGGCGTCAGCGGCGCCTCCGGCGCGCCCCTGGCGGTGGAGCTTATGCGGCAGCTCAAGGCAAACCACCCGGAGGTGGAGACCCACCTCATCGTCACGAAGGGCGGCGAGATGACCCTCCGGCAGGAGACCGGTATGACGTTGGCAGAGCTGCGGGCGCTGGCCTCCGTCTGGCATGACAACGGCAGCATCGGCGCGCCGGTGGCCTCCGGCAGCTTCCGCACCATGGGCATGGTCGTGGTGCCGTGCAGCATGAAGACCGTGGCGGGCATCGTGTCCGGGTACTCGGACAACCTGCTGCTCCGGGCCGCGGACGTGTGCATGAAGGAGCGGCGGAAGCTGGTGCTGGCGGCCCGGGAGTCGCCGCTCTCCACCGTGCACCTGCGCAATCTCTATGAGGCCAGCCGCCTGGGCGCGGTCATCGTGCCGCCCATGCTGACCTATTATGACCACCCGGCCACCATAGAGGACTGCACCCGCCGTACGGTGGACCGCATCCTGGCTCAGTTCGGCCTGGACAACGGCGGCTATGAATGGGAGGGCATGGATGAGACGGTTTGAGCTGCGCCGCACCTATCGGGGAAGGGACGTCACCGCCCTCGTGCTGTTAACGGATGAAGGCATCACCGTCACCATATGCGGCGGTGACAGGCCCCACACCGGCGCGGTGGGCGTGGCGGACCCGGACGGCAAATGCACCGTGACGGAGTTTCCCGGCCACAAGGAGGGCGTCGTCTGCGAGAGGTGGACCGCCGCTCTTGCCGCCGCCGGCTGCCTCCCCGCTGTGGTGACGGCGGGCATCCACTACGACGGCCTGGACAGGGCCGGCATCGAGGCCGTCCTGGCCCTGACGGACGACCTGCTGGCGGAGGCGCTTCGCACCATAGAAGCCCGGCAATGACCGTTCCAACGACCACATAAACAAGCCCACTCTTGTGCGTTTCCCGCACAAGGGTGGGCTTCAGGCTGTCAAAGGAAGCTCTTTGACAGCCTGAAAGCCGAGTATTTCCTGCCGTCAAAGCCGTCATGAAATACTGCCGCTGCGCGGCGCAAATACAAGTATTTGCCGGCTTTTGATCCCATTTGAGGCGGGGCTCCGCCCCCCTCAAGCTCCCCCTGCATCATCCAAACATCTACGTGTTTTTTGACAAGCTCAAGCCCACTCTTGTGCGTTCCCGCACAAGAGTGGGCTTATATGTTTATGTTCAAATCTCTTTGTCCGCGCCTCCGTGCTCCTCCAGCAGCGCGCCAGAGCGGAACGCCTCCAGCAGACGCCGCAGGTCCGCGATGCGCTCTTTGCGCCGGCGGCCGATGTCCGTCTCGTCCACCAGCATCCGCCGGTCCATATTCTGCACGATGGCGGAGGTGGAGGAGATGTCAAAATTCTCTCTCACCGCCTTCCCCTTCCCGGCGAAGGGCTGGTGGGAGATGATGCGCAGGCAGTAGGAGTTGAACGTCAGCGTATACCCCGCGATGCCGCTGGTCTTCTGGTAGGCCTTGCAGAAGCCGCCGTCGATGACGATGAGCTTTCCGCCGCCCTTGATGGGGCTCTCCCCCTTCCCCGCCTTCACGGGCACGTGGCCGTTGATGATGTGGCAGTTGGGCCCCTCCAGGCCGAACTCCTGCAAGATGGCCTCGCACACCGCCGGGTCGTTGTACAGGGTGTAGTAGGGGTTTTTCGGCTCCGTCCAGGCGCTCTCGTCCGCGATGAGCCGCCGCTCGAAGGTGGTCATCCTATCCCGGCCGAAGATGGGGCTGTTCCGCCCGGCCCAGAGGAACCACAGAAAGTCCATCCCCAGCTGCCGCTCCTTGCTGCCCAGGGGGAGATAATAGGCCCGGCGGGCCGCGGCGTCGGCGTAGTCCAGGAATTCCCGGCCCGTCCGCTCCTTTCCGCCCATGGTGAAGGTCATGAAGCTGCCGTCCGCGTTCATGGGGATGCAGCCGTGGTACAGGAGGTTGCCGTTGTATATCTTATAGAGGCTGCCCTTGGAGTAGAGGAATCGCACGTGCCGCTGGAGCTTCTCGCTGTGCAAAAACGACGCCGTCAGCTGGTCGATGACCGTCTCTTCCTCGGGCGTCAGCTTATAGGGGTCCGCCCTGTCCACCGTGGGGAAGTCGCAGTCCTCCAGGTGATACTTCACGCCCTTGATGGTGATGGACTGATCCTCATAGTCGATCTTGTCCAGCAGCAGCCGGTCCTCCATGCCCCAGGAGGGGTGGCGCATGATCTTCTGCCCCTCCAGCTTGAAGAGGATGACCGTGATGGCCTTGTGCATCCGGGCGGACAGGAGCTTGTCTTTCTCCGTGTATTTGGCCCCGTCGTCCCCGGTGAGCTTCACGGCGAACCGGGACACGTCGCAGTCCTTATAGACCTCGTTGGCGAATACGGAAAGCGGCCGCAGGGAGATGCCGTAGCCGGTCTCCACCACCTCCAGGTTGTTGTAGTGGATGGAGTTTGAAAGCACCGTGGCCACCAATGTCCGGGAGCCGGAGGCGGCGCCCATCCAGAGCACGTCGTGGTTGCCCCACTGCACGTCCACGCTGTGGTGGGCCAGCAGGGAGTCCATGATGATGTCCGCCCGGGGCCCTCTATCGAAGATGTCACCCACCAGGTGCAGCCGCTTCACCGCCAGCCGCTTGATAGCGGAACACAAAGCCTCGATGAGCTCGGGTGCCTGGCCGGTGTCCACCACCGCGCCGACGATGCTCTCATAATAGCCCTTTTTGTCTGGGTCGTTCCGGTCGGTGTTCAAAAGCTCCTCGATGATATAGGCGTAGTCCTTCGGCAAAGCCTCCCGGACCCCGGCCCTGGTGTAGCGGGAGGCCGTCAGGCGGCACAGCCGGACCAGCCGGTGGATGGCGATGGCGCAGTATTCGTCCATGTCCTCCACCTGATCCCGGAGCAGGGCCAGCTTTTCCCGGGGGTAATAGATGAGCGTGGCCAGCTCGTCCCGCTCCGCCCGGGGCAGGGTGTCGCTGAAAAGGCTGTCCATCTTCTCCCGGATCACCCCGGAGCAGGAGTTGAGCACATGCAAAAACGCCTCGTACTCCCCGTGCACGTCGGAGATGAAGTGCTCGCAGCCCTTGGGCAGGCTGAGAAGCCCCTGCAGGCGGATGATCTCGCGGCTGGCCTCCTGGACCGTGGGGAACTGCTTTGCCAGCAGGGAGAGATACCGCAGCTCCTCGCCGCTGAACGCTTGGTCGTTTCCCATGACATTGCTCCTTTCCTCTTGATCCCAAACAGACATTTTTTCCTTATAAAACAGCAAACCCGATGATCAGTATGATCGACAGTGCAATGCGTATGATGTGATGCTGTATGTGGAGCCGTTCGCCCTTTATCCCGTTCAGGATCGCTGCGGCACAGACCGCCGCACACCCAAGAAAAGCAAGGATGAGATCCCATTGCTCTCCGGCCATATTGCAAGCCATGGCTGCGATCAACAGCAGGGAGCCGGTGATCATCATCAAAGCCGAGGCCGGCTTTTTTTCGCTCTTTATTATTTGGCTGACAGCCGCTATCAACGAAAGGCCGCTAAAAAGAACGGTCACGATGCAGAGGATCACTTGCATTTTTATCTCCAACTTCCGATCTCAGCGAAAAACCGATGACGCCTGTTCACGGGGTGCCATCGGTCTCGCTGCTTTCGGGTATCAGCTGATATCCCTTGATATCACGCTGTTTTTCAGTCCTGCGGTTTCATGGTGGGGAAGAGGATGACATCCCGGATGGAATCCACGCCGGCCAGGAGCATCACGGCGCGGTCGATGCCCACGCCCAGGCCGCCGGTGGGCGGCATGCCGTACTCCAACGCCTCGCAGAAGTCCACGTCCATGTCGTTGGCCTCCTCGTCGCCCTTGGCCTTCAGGGCCATCTGGGCCTCAAAGCGGACGCGCTGGTCCAGGGGGTCATTCAGTTCGGAGAAGGCGTTGCCCATCTCGCAGGCGTTGATGAAGGCCTCGAACCGCTCGGTGAGGCGGCTGTCCTCCGGGCTGCGCTTGGCCAGAGGGGACACCTCCACGGGGTACATGGTGATGAACACGGGCTGGATGAGCTTCTCCTCCACCTTCTGGTCGAAGGTCTCGTAGAGGGCGTTGCCCCAGGTTTGGTCCTTGCCGTCCATATCCACCCCGGCGGCCTTGGCGGCGGCCACGGCGGCGGCGTCCTCGGAAATGGCGCCGAAGTCCACGCCCGCGTACTCCTTCACGGCGTCGACCATGGTGAGACGGCGCCATCCGGGGGACATGTCGATCTCCTGGCCGCCCCAGGTGAGCTGGTAGGTGCCCCGCAG
>CANQIH010000127.1 GCA_947624035.1 uncultured Oscillospiraceae bacterium
GCATGACGCCCACGAGCCTCATCCCCCGGATGGGCCGGGCCATGGGCCTGGACTACGGCCAGCTCTGCCAGAAGCTCATCGACGCGTCTATGAAAAAGTACGGAGTGGAAATGCCATGAGAGACCTGACGCCAAAGACAATACAGCGGCTCACCGGCGGCCAGGTCCGGGGCAGCCTGAGTGCGGAGGAGCTGACCGCCGTCACCACCGACAGCCGGACCATCGTGCCCGGGTGCCTGTTCGCCGCCATACCCGGCGCCCGGGTGGACGGCCACGACTTCATCGGCCAGGCGGCGGAGAAGGGCGCGGCCTGCGTGCTGTGCAGCCGGTTCACGGACGCCGATGTGGCCCAGGTGCTGGTGCCGGACGTACCGGCGGCCCTGCGGCGGATCGCCGCCTATTACCGCAGCCGGTTCGATATCCCCTTCATCGGCGTCACCGGCTCGGTGGGCAAGACCACCGCCAAGGAGATGATCGCGTCGGTGCTGTCCGCCGCGTACGACACCCTGAAGACAGAGAAGAACTTCAATAACGAGCTGGGCGTGCCCCTGACGCTGTTCCGCCTGCGGGACCATCACGAGGCCGCCGTTGTGGAGATGGGCATCTCCGGCTTTGGCGAGATGGACCGGCTCACGGACATGGTACACCCGGACATCGGCGTATATACCCTTATCGGCGATGCCCACCTGGAATTTCTGGGGGACCGGCCAGGCGTGATGCGGGCCAAGGGCGAGATGGTCAACGGCATGAGCATGTACGCCACGATCATCGCGAATGGCGACGACGAGCTGTTGCGGACCCACGATTTTGGCCGCCGGACGGTGCTGTTCGGCCTGGGGGAGAACTGTGATGTACGGGCTGTGGGCGTCCAGGCGGACGGCACGGAGGCCATGACCTGCGTCATCGAGACGGAGGAGCGGTCCATCCCCGTGCGCATCCCGGCCTTTGGGAACCACATGGTGTACGCCGCCCTCATGGGCGCCGCCGTGGGCATAGAGCTGGGCCTCACGGACGAGGAGATCATCCGGGGCGTGGCCGCCTACGAGACCGTTGGCAGCCGGGGCCGGGTCATCAAGGCCGGGTCCGTCACCATCCTGGACGACTGCTACAACGCCAACCCCACCAGCGTCAAGAGCGCCCTGGAGAGCCTGACCGCCCTGCCGGGCCGGCATGTGGCCATCCTGGGGGACATGCGGGAGCTGGGAGAGGAGAGCCCCGCCCTGCACCGGCAGGTGGGCCGTCTGGCCGCCCAGATGGGCGTGGCCGTGGCCGCCTGCGGCGCGGAGGCCAGGGAGATCGCCGCCGGGGCCGGGGACGCGCCGTGGTACCCGGACCTGCCCGGGCTCATAGCGGACCTGCCGGACCTCATCCGGCCCGGGGACGCGGTGCTGGTGAAGGCCAGCCGGGCCATGGGATTCGAGGCGGTGACGGAGGCGCTCCGTTCCGCGTTCGTTTGAATAAGTAAAAAAGCAGTAAGTTCCCCGTCTTCGGACGGGAAACTTATAATATATCAAAATATATGCGCTAAATTCATAAAATCACTTCACAAACTGGAAATAATTTGGTATAATTATGCTACCTTGACAAAATCATTTGTTTTTGGGAGGTAGAATATGTTCAAAATCGTCAGCAAAAGGCCTCTGAACGAAGCGAATACCGTCGTGGAGTTCGTCATCGAGGCCCCGCTGGTCGCCCGGAAGGCCGCGCCCGGACAGTTCATCATATTCCGGCTGGACGAATACGGCGAGCGCGTGCCCATCACCATCGCCGCCGCGGACCGGGAGGCCGGTACCGTGACCATCATGGTCCAGCCCGTAGGCCAGACCACGAAGATGCTGGCCCTGATGTCCGCCGGAGATTTTATAGCCGACTTCGTGGGCCCCCTGGGCCGTCCCACCCACATGGAGGGCCTCAAGCGCGTCTGCGTCATCGGCGGCGGCGTGGGCAACGCCATCGCCTTCCCCGTGGCCAAGGGCATGCACGACCGGGGCATAGAGGTGGATATGATCGCCGGCTTCCGCTCCAGGGATGTGGTGATCCTGGAGGAGGAGATGCGCGCCGCTGTCTCGAACCTGTACATAACCACCGACGACGGCTCCTACGGCGAGGCCGGGTTCAACACAGTGAAGCTGAAGGCCCTGCTGGACGCGGGCGAGAAATATGACGAGGTCATGTGCGTGGGACCCACCCGCATGATGCAGCGCGTCTGCGAGGCCACCAAGGAGTACGGCGTGAAGACCATCGTGTCCATGAACCCCATCATGCTGGACGGCACCGGCATGTGCGGCGCCTGCCGGCTGACGGTGGGCGGCGAGACCAAGTTCGCCTGCGTGGACGGCCCCGATTTCGACGGCCACCTGGTGGATTGGGACAGCGTCATCAAGCGCTCCAAATTCTACGCCGATGAACAGGCGGCGGCAATGGACCACATCTGCCGCATCACGGGAGGAGTGAGACAGCATGGCTAATATGCGTATGGACAAAAACCCCATGCCGGAGCAGGACCCCCTGGTCCGAAACAAGAACTTTGACGAGGTGGCCCTGGGCTACACCGCCGAGATGGCCATAGACGAGGCCAAGCGGTGCCTGGGCTGCAAGCGCCCGTCCTGTGTCAGCGGCTGCCCGGTGAACGTCCACATCCCCGAGTTCATCGCCAAGGTGGCTGAGGGCGACTTTGACGGCGCGTATAAGATCATCACCTCCACCAACAGCCTGCCCGCCATCTGCGGTCGTGTCTGTCCCCAGGAGACCCAGTGCGAGGGCCAGTGCGTCCGCGGCATCAAGGGCGAGAGCGTGGCCATCGGCCGCCTGGAGCGGTTCGTGGCCGACTACCACATGACAGAGGGCCACAAGGACGGGCCTCCCCCTGTGCCCGAGTCCAACGGCCACAAGGTGGCCGTGGTGGGCTCCGGCCCCGCCGGGCTCACCTGCGCCGGGGACCTGGCCCGGAAGGGCTACGAGGTCACCGTGTTCGAGGCGTTCCACAAGCCCGGCGGCGTGCTGGTGTACGGCATCCCGGAGTTCCGTCTGCCCAAGGCCATCGTGGCCAAGGAGATCGCGAAGCTGGAGCACTTCGGCGTGAAGATCGTCACCGATGCGGTGATCGGCCGGGCCGAGAGCATCGACGAGCTCTTCGAGGAGGGCTACGAGGCCGTGTTCATCGGCACCGGCGCGGGACTGCCGCAGTTTCTGCACATCCCCGGCGAGAACCTGCTGGGCGTGTTCTCCGCCAACGAGATCCTGACCCGCTCCAACCTCATGAAGGCCTACCTGCCCGAGTACGACACCCCCATCCGCCTGGGCAAGCGGGTCGCCATCGTGGGCGGCGGCAACGTGGCCATGGACGCGGCCCGGACGGCCAAGCGCCTGGGCGCGGACGAGGTATACGTCATCTACCGCCGGTCCATGGAGGAGCTTCCCGCCCGGAAGGAGGAGGTCCACCACGCCGAGGCGGAGGAGATCATCTTCAAGCTGCTCAATAACCCCGTGGAGATCGTGGGCGGCGAGGACGGCCATGTCACCGGCATCAAGGTGGTGAAGATGGAGCTGGGCGAGCCTGACGCCTCCGGCCGCCGCCGTCCCGTGGAGGTGCCCGGCAGCGAGTACGTTATCGACGTGGACGCGGTGATCATCGCCATCGGCACCAGCCCCAACCCCCTGATCCTCAGCACCACTCCCGGCCTGGACGCAACCAAAAAGGGCGGCATCGTGGCGGATGACGCCACCGGCGCCACCTCCCGGGCGGGCGTGTTCGCCGGCGGCGACGCGGTGACGGGCGCGGCCACGGTCATCAAGGCCATGGGCGCGGGCAAGGCCGGCGCCGCGGGCATCGTGGCCTACCTTCAGAACAAATGACCGGATATGAATAGAGGACCTGCCGCAGCGCGCGGCAGGTCCTTTTCCTATTCTCTGTGCGGGAGCATGGCCAGCCCGTAGAGGGCCAGACCCGCGGTGAACGACACGATGAGCGCCGGGACGCCGCTGGCGGCGTCCGTTACCATGCTGTCCAGCGCCCAGGCCAGTGACCCGGACAGGGCCGCCCAGAGCGCGGTCCGGCCGGCCTTTTTCCACGGCATCGTGAAGCCGGAGACATGCCGCAGCCGCCACAGGCTCAGGGCGAAGTTGAATATCTCCGTGAAGCATATGACGAAGATATATCCGTCCAGCCCCCAGCGGGGCAGCAGCAGCCATACCAGCAGGGCGGACAGGCCCACGTCCGCGATGTTCACGTACATGCAGAACATCATCTCGCCCAGACCCTTGAGGCAGCCGTCCGTCACCATGTCCAGGTACATCACCGGCACGATGAGGGCGAAAAGCCGGATGTATGAGCCTGCCTCCTCCGAGCCGTACAGCGCCCGGCCCAGGCCCGGCCCCAGGGCGGCGAACAGCGCCGTGGTGATGGCCGCGAAGAGATAGCCCTTCCAGAGCACGTCCTCCGTGACGGCGCGGATGTCGCCGGTCCTGCCCTGTATCTGTTTTTCCGTGAGCTTGGGGACAATGAGCTCCGCCACGGCCAGCATGAGGCAGGAGGGGAAGAGGACCACCGGCAGCGCCATGCCCTGGATGACGCCGTAGCCCGCCAGGGCGCTCTCCGCCGCGAGTCCGGAGGCCCGCAGGCCCCGGGGCACCAGCAGATGCTGTAGGGTGGAGAGGCCGCTCCTGGCATAGGACGCTGCCGCCAGGGGAAGGGCCAGCACCAGCATCCGCCGGACCACACCGGGAACGGGCGGGGCCGTCTTATCCCGGCGGATGCCGTACCGGCGCCGGTCGGCGGCGTAGGCGATGCCCAGACACAGTACGCCGAAGCACTCGCCCAGCAGCATCCCGCCCGTGATGACGAGGCAGGAGAGCTCCAGGTCACCGGGGGGCGTTACCAGAAGCAGCACGGCGGTGGCACCGATGGCCGCCAGCTGCTGGAGGACGGACACGGTCACGCTTTTCCACACCCGGCCCACGGCGGTGAAGTAGCCCTGCATCACGGCGTCTATGCCCGTGAGGGGCATGGTGAGGGCCAGCAGCATCAGCGGCCGCACGGTCCTGGCGTCCCCCAGCCAGAGAAAGCCCAGGGGCTCCGCCAGGAGCATCAGCATGAGCCCCGCCGCGAGGCCGAAGAAGAGGCCGTACAGCGTGCAGCCGCCCAGGGCCTGGGCCGCGCCATGCGGCCGCTCCAAGCCGTTCTCCTCCGACACCAGCCGGGTGACGGCGTACCGGACGCCGGAGACAGCCACCGTCACAGCCAATGTGTTCACGCTCATGACGAGCTGGAATAGCCCGATGCCCGCCTCGCCGATGCGGCCCACCAGCCACACCTGCCAGACCATGCCCACAAAGCGCATGACGAGGCCCGAGACCGTGAGCAGCGCGGTGTTCACCGCCAATCTCCTGTCCTGCAAGCGACAACCTCCCAGCCGCCCTTGCGCAAACGGGCCCGGGCGGGTATAATATACCAGCGGCGCTTTTGGCCGCGTCACACTATATGGGACAAAACCCGGAAATATGTTGAGGTGGGCGATGGGAGAGATATCCCGAAAGCTGAAAACGGCCTGGCTGCCCTATGCCGCGGCGGTGGTGGTGGCGGCTGGATCCGCCAGCCGGTTCGGCGCGGACAAGCTGATGGCCGGCCTGGGCGGGATGCCGGTGCTGGCCCGCACGCTGCTGGCCTTCGAGGCTGTGGACGCGGTGCGGGAGATCGTCATCGCCGCGCGGCCGGACAGGCTGGACGAGATGGCCGCCCTGTGTGAAAAGCACCACATCACCAAGCTCAGCCGGGTGGTGCCCGGCGGGGACACCCGGGCCCGGTCGTGCCTGGCCGGGGTGACGGCCGTGCCGCCGGAGGCGGAGCTCATCGCCATCCAGGACGGCGCAAGGCCCCTGGTGACTGCTGACGTCATCCTGGATGCGCTGTGGACGGCATACCGCCACACGGCAGGCGTGCCGGCGGTGCCTGTCCGGGACACCATCAAGCGGGCCCAGGATGGCGTGGTCACGGAGACGCCGGACCGGTCACACCTATACGCCGTCCAGACTCCCCAGTGTTTTCAGGCGGACCTCATACGCGCCGCCCTGGCGGACGCGGCGGAGAATGCACCGGAGGTGACGGACGACTGCCTGGCGGTGGAGCGCATCGGCGGGCGGATATACCTGTCCCAGGGCAGCGAGGAGAACATCAAGATCACCACGCCGCTGGACCTGAAGCTGGCGGAGCTCATATTGGAGGGGAGGAGCGCGACATGAGGATCGGACACGGCTACGACGCCCACCGCCTGGCGGAGGGACGAAAGCTCATCCTGGGCGGGGTGGAGGTGCCCTATGAGAAGGG
>CANQIH010000128.1 GCA_947624035.1 uncultured Oscillospiraceae bacterium
TGTTGTGGTGGGTGATGAAGGGCCGTGCGGCGGCGCCGCCCTGGATGGTGCCCAGCACGGGGGTCTCCACCTCCAGGTAGCCCCGCTGGTCCAGGTACCGGCGGACGTGGCTGATGAACCGGGTCCGCAGCTCGAACACCCGGCGGGACTCGGCGTTGGTGATGAGGTCCAGATACCTGCGGCGGTAGCGCTGGTCGGTGTCGGTGAGGCCGTGGAACTTCTCCGGCAGGGGCCGCAGGCTCTTGGACAGGAGCGTGATCTCCTTCACATGGACGGATATGGCCCCGGTGCGGGTCTTGAACACGAACCCGGAGGCGCCCACGATGTCGCCCACGTCCCAGCTCTTGACCTCGGCCAGACCCTCCGGGCCCAGCTCGTTTACGCTGACGTACAGCTGGATGCGGCCCCGGTCGTCCTGCAGGTCCATGAAGCCCGCCTTGCCCTGGACGCGCTTGGCCATGATGCGTCCGGCCACCTGCACGTCCTTCTCCTCCAGGGCGCCGTAGTCATCCAGTATCTCCTGGGAGAAATGGGAGCGGGTGAACTTTGTGATCTGATAGGGGTCGCGCTCTGCGTCCTGGAGCTTGAAAAGCTTCTCCCGGCGCACGCGCATCTCATCGGACAGGCCCTCCGGCTCCGTCCGGTATCCCGGCGCGTATTGGAACATGGTCTTCTCCTTATATCAAAAAGTAACGTTCAAAATCTCGAACTCCAGCTCGCCGGCGGGGGCCTCGATGGTGACGGTCTCGCCGATCTTGTGGCCGATGAGGCCCCGGCCAAAGGGGGAGTCGTCGGAGATACGGCCGATCATGGGGTTGGCCTCCTGGCTGCCCACGATCTGGTACTCGCTCTCCTCGCCCAGCTCCACGTCCAGCACGGTGACGCGGCTGCCGATGCCGATGACGCCGGCCCGGGAGGTGTGCTCCACGATCTCGGCGTTCTCCAGCAGGTTTTTCAGCTCCGCGATCTTGGAGTAGAGCTTTCCCTGCTCGGTCTTGGCCTCGTCGTACTCGCTGTTCTCGGAGAGGTCGCCGTAGCTGCGGGCCTCCTTGATGAGCTCAGAGACCTCCTTCTCGCGGACGGTCTGCAGGTATTCAAGCTCTTTTTCGATCTCTTCATACCGCTCCCGGCTCATCTTAAACTTCGTATCAGCCATGTCACTTACCTCCGTGTACACGATGTATTTTCGTATGGGGCTAAAATATTATAATGACCCGGACCGGGCCTGTCAAGCGGTCAGACTGCGGCTGTCAAAGAAGTCTCTTTGACAGCCTGAAAGCCGAGTATTTCCTGCCGTCGAGGCCGTCATGAAATACTGCCGCTGCGCGGCGCGAATACAAGCATTCGCCGGCTTTTGATCCCATTTGAGGCGGGGCTCCGCCCCCCCTCGAGCTCCCCCTGCGTCGTCTCAATGTCAGCGTTTTTGGGCAGACTCGTTCAAACTATCAATGGCCGCCTGTACCTGGTCGTCGTCCTCCGGCTCCAGCCAGCCGTTCACAAGATCGGTCTGCTTCTCCTGGCTGAGCTCCGCCTCCACGTCCGGCGCTAGGCCCCCGGCCTTATAGAGGTCGGTCCTGGAGGGGGTCAGGTAGCTGTACTTGGAGATGTGGACCGCGCTGCCGTCCCGCAGCTCCAGCGTCACCTGGCTTCTGGCCTTGCCGGTGGTGTGCTCCCCCACCGTGACGGCCCAGCCGTAGTCATGGAGCGCGGCGGCAAAAAACTCCGCGGCGCTGTAGCTGTCCCGGTTCACGACCACCGCCATGGGCAGCTCCACGCAGCTCTCGCCCGAGGTCTCCACCTCCTCATGGCCCCGCTTGTCGGCCCGGATGAACAGGTCCCCCTCCGGCAGCAGATAGTCCAGGATCTCGTTCATCTCCGACACCTGGCCCCCGGGGTCGTTGCGCACGTCAAAGACCAGGCTGTCCGCGCCCTGGCCCACAAGGTCCTCCACGGCGGACACGGCCTCCGACCCGGCGCCCGCCCGGAAGTTCGTGATGGCGATATAGCCGACATGGCCGTCCAGCAGCTCATACTTCACCGGGCTCGTGTATATCTCCTCGCAGGACACGGCCACGTCCCGGCTGGACCCGTCCGGGCTCAGCACCGTCACCATGGCGTCCTTTCCGTAGTCCGCCTGGATGAGGCTTCGCAGATCGTCGCTGGTCTTTCCGGCCACGGATATGCCGTCCACAGCCATGATGATGTCCCCCACCTCCAGGCCAGCCAGGTGGGCAGGTCCGTCCTTGGTGAGAGCCTGGATGGCGAAGCCGCCGGTGGCCTGGTCCTGCATGATGGTGACGCCGATGCCCTGGTAGCGGTTGGCGGAGTAGTCCTGGTAGCTGGCATAGCTCTCCGCGTCCATGTAGTAGCTCCAGTCGTCGTCCAGGCTGTCCACGGCGGACAGCAGTGCCTGGTCCGTGATGTCGTCCAGGTCATAGTCTCCCACGAAGTTCCAGCGGATGACCCGCAGCACCGAGGCGTACTTGGCGGCGTGGGCGAAGCTGTCGAACCCGCCAAAGCCCAATATGATCACGCCGAGGGCCAGCGCCGCGCCCGCGAGAACACAGAGCACGCCGTTCCGAACGCCCCGGGATAAGGATGATCTCTTCACAGTAACGCAGTTCCCCTTAAGAAAATCGGGCGACGATGTCGCCCGATGATGTTGTTCATGCGGTCAGCCGGTCAATAATAGGTGAAGCTGAGCGGGTTGATGGGCGTCGCGGTGGCGCTGGCGCGGACCTCGAAGTGCAGGTGCGGGCCGGTGGAGTTGCCGGTGGAGCCCACGTAGCCGATGACCTGGCCCTGGCTCACGGTCTGCCCCGCGGAGACCGCGAGACGGGACTGGTGTCCGTACAGGGTAGTATATCCATTGCCGTGGTTTATCATGACGCAGTTGCCGTAGCCGCCGTACCATCCGGCCGTGACCACCGTGCCGCCGGCGGCGGCGTAGATGGCCGTGCCGTAGGCGGCGCCGATGTCCACGCCGTCGTGGCTCTTATAGACGCCGGAGACGGGGTTGGTGCGCATGCCGAAGTAGCTCGTTATGTACCGGGTATAGGAGGGCCACATGAACCCGCCGCCTCCGGCGCTGACGCCGCCGGTCACGGCGGGGGGCGCGGTGATGCTGCCCTGGGCGGCTGCCTGGGCAGCCTGCTGGGCGGCCAGCGCGGCCAGCCGCGCCGCCTCCTCGGCAGCCTTGGCCTCCTGCAGCTCGGCCTCCTTGTCCACGATCAGCGCGTCGATCTCCGCCTTGGTGGCGGCCTCCTGCTCCAGGACCTCGTTGTAGTCGTCGATGTCGCTGTCCATGGTGGCGATGAGGGCGCAGGCGGCGTTGATGTCGGTCTCCAGCTGGGTCTTCTTGGCCTCCATCTCCTGGCGGTTGGCCTCGTTGGCAGCGAAGATCTCCTCGGCCTCCGCCTCCAGGGTCTCCACCTTCTCACGGGCGGACACGTACTCCTGGGCCAGGGCCTCGTCGTAGGTAGCCACCTCGTTCACGAGGTCGATGCGGGTCAGAAGATCGGAAAAGCTGGTGGCCTCAAAGAGGACCTGGATGTAGCTGACGTCGGAGGTCTCCTCCATGTCCCGCACCCGGGTGAGCCAGCGCTCCTGCTGATATTCCTCCTCCGCGCGGGCCTGGGTCAGGTCCGCCTGAAGGCTGGCGATGCGCCCGTCCATGATGTCGATCTGCTCCTGGATCACGTCCAGCTCCTCCTGGGCCAGGGTGTTCTTCCGGTCCAGCATGAGCTTCTTCTCCAGGGTGTTGGCCTTCTCATAGTCCAGGCTGTCGATCTCCGACTGGACCTCGTTCATCCGGCCCTGGATCTCGCTCTTCTGGGAGTTGAGATCGTCGATCTCGTCCTGGATGTCGTCGCTCTTGGCGGCGTGGGCCGTGGGGGCGAACACCGCCACGCTGATGGACAGCACCATCAGCAGCACCAGCACGATACATACGGTGGAAATAAAAGCTCTGCGCTTTTTCATATGGCCTTCCTCCTATCTATCGAAAGCCGCGTCCGCGGCAAAAGAAATGTCAATCGTTTATACCTGGAGATAGTTGCGGATGGCGATGGAACTGCCGAACACGCCCACCACCAGGCCCACGGCCAGGTAGACCAGCAGCACCACGGTGCTCACCGCGCTGAAGGGGATCACGGCGATGAGGCTCGCGATGAGGCCGGTCATGAGCCGGCTGGCCACCACGTCGTAGAGGCCCCACTCCAGGAAATAGGCGATGATGCCGCCCAGCGCGCCCAGCACCAGGCCCTCCACCACGAAGGGGAAGCGGATGAACCAGTTGGAGGCCCCCACCATCTTCATGATGGCGATCTCGTCCCGGCGGCTCAGGGTGGCCAGCTTCACGGTGTTGGACATGATGAACACGCTCACCACCACCAGCACCACCACCAGCACCAGGCTCACGGCGCTGATCACGTTGCGCACGGCCATGAAGCCCTCGGCCACCTGCAGGTCGCCGTTGACCTTGGCGATGCCGGTGATGCCCCGGAGCTCGTCCTTGGTCTGCTCCATGAGGGAGATGTCCTCCAGGTAGATGATGAACCGGTCCCGGAAGACGCCGGCGGGCAGGTCCGTATAGGCGCTCTGGTCGCCCTCGCCCTGGGCCCTCTGGGCCACCCACTCGCTCATGGCCTGTTCCTTGGATACAAACTGGCAGGAGCGGACGTTGGAGATGTACTCGATATCCGGCTGGAGCGCCCGGGCCGCGTCCTCGCTCATGGTCTCCTCCACGTAGGCGATGACCTCGTTCTGGGATTCCAGGTCGTCCAGCAGGGAGCTGATGTTCACCGCGATGAGGGTGAAGCTGCCCATGATGACGAGGCAGGCCACCACGATGGTCACCGACGCGAAGGACATGAACCCGTGGGTCAGTATGCTCTTGAAGCCCTCTCTGATGAGGTAGCCTAATTTACTCGATCTCATAGCTGTAGTACCCGTCCATTCCGTCGGAGATCACCCGGCCGTCCTCGATGGCGACGACGCGCTTGGAGAAGGAGTTCACGAGCTCCTTCTCGTGGGTCACCACCAGCACGGTGGTGCCCATCTCGTTGATGCGGTCCATGAGGAGCATCAGCTCCAGGCTGCGGGCCGGGTCCAGGTTGCCGGTGGGCTCGTCGGCTATGAGCAGCCGGGGGCTGTTGACGATGGCCCGGGCCACGGCGACACGCTGCTGCTCGCCGCCGGAGACCTCCCGGGGGAAGCGCTTCTCCCGTCCGCTGAGGCCCACCAGGTCCAGCACGTAGGGCACACGCCGCTTGATGTCCCGGTTGGTGGCGCCCACCACGTGCATGGCGAAGGCCACGTTGTCATAGATGGTCTTGTCCTCGATGAGACGGAAGTCCTGGAATATGACCCCGACGGTCCGGCGCAGGGCCGGCAGCTTGGGCCGGCGCATGTGCCGCAGGTCAAAGCCATTCACGTTCAATACGCCGTCGTCCGCCATGACCTCGCCGGTGATGAGCTTGATGACGGAGGTCTTGCCGCTGCCGGACGGGCCCACCAGAAAGACGAACTCGCCGTCCTCGATGGTGAAGCTCATGTCGTCGATGGCGCGCATATCCCCGCCGGGGTACGTCATGGAGACGTTTTCAAATATGACCATTTACGCTGGTTCCTCCCAGAGAATCGGATCAGTATCGGATATTCTG
Source organism: uncultured Oscillospiraceae bacterium (assembly GCA_947624035.1). GTDB lineage: Bacteria > Bacillota > Clostridia > Oscillospirales > Oscillospiraceae > CAJOIG01. Next base: position 5,664 of record CANQIH010000128.1, read on the forward strand.
GGAATCTAAGTACTGTTTGACCATCAGAGCCACCTTGAACACGATGGCGTGGTCGAATTCCCGCAGATCCAGGCCGGTGAGCTTTTTGATCTTCTCCAGCCGGTACACCAGGGTGTTGCGGTGTACGAACAGCTTCCGGCTCGTCTCCGATACGTTCAGATTGTTCTCAAAAAACTTGTTGATGGTGTACAGGGTCTCCTGGTCCAGGCTCTCGATGGGGTTTTTCTTGAACACCTCGGCCAGGAACATCTCGCAGAGGGTGGTGGGCAGCTGGTAGATGATGCGGCCGATGCCCAGGCTCTCGTAGCTGATGACGGTCTGGTCGTTCTCGAAGATCTTGCCCACCTCGATGGCGGTCTGGGCCTCCTTGTAGCGGTCGGCCAGCTCCCGCAGGTGCAGCACCGGCGAACCGATGCCCACCACGCTGTGGATGCCCATGTCCTGCTCCAGGCTGTGCTGGATCTGCTGGGCCGTGCGCTCCAGCTCACTATTGTCAAAGCCGGGCTGGAGCTCCCGGATGATGACCACGTCCGTCTCGCTCATGGACAGGACGAAGTCCTTGTCCCGGGCGGGATAGAGGTTTTGCAGATACTCCAGCACGGCCA
>CANQIH010000129.1 GCA_947624035.1 uncultured Oscillospiraceae bacterium
ATCATGGAGTTGACGCACACGCTCTTGCCGGAGCCGGTGGTACCGGCGATGAGCAGGTGGGGCATCTTGGCCAGGTTGCTGACCACCACGTTGCCGCCGATGTCCTTGCCCAGGGCCACGCAGAGCTTATTCTTATTGTTGCGGAAGGCGTCGGAGTCCACCAGGTCACCCAGCCACACAGTGCGGACGTTCTTATTGGGCACCTCCACGCCCACGGTGGATATCTTGTCGGGCACCGGGGCGATGCGCACGCTCTTCACGCCCAGGCTCAAAGCGATGTCCCCGGCCAGGTTGGTGATCTTATTGAGCTTCACGCCCTGGTCCAGCTTCAGCTCGTAGCGGGTGATGGTGGGGCCGTGGACCGCGCCCACGATGCTGGCGCCCACGCCGAAGCTGCGCACAGCGTTCTCCAGCTGGACCTCCATCTCGTCCGTGTCCCCGTCGCCGCCGTAGGACTCGTCGCCGCTGCTGTTCAATAGGTCCACCGGCGGGAAGACGTACTCGGGCTTGTCCTCCTCTTCCCCGGCCTCGATGGCCTGGGCGATGGCCGCCGCCTCGGCGTCCTTGTCGATCTTCTCCTTCTTGACCGGTTGGGGTCCCGCGGCCCCGGCGTCCATGTCCGCGGAGTGTATCTCCACCCCGGCGATCTCCGCCGCGTCCTCGATGGACATGGGCTGCACGTCCTCCGTGGGGGCGGCGGGCTTTTTCGCCTCGGGCCGGGCGGGCTGCTCCTGGACGAACTCAGCAGGTCCAGGCTGCCTGTCCGCCTTCCGGGCCGTTCTCGTCTCCCTGTGGGCGGGCTGGGGTGGCTGCTCCGCCCGTCGGGTCCCCCCAGCGGGCTTCACCTCGGCGCTGTCCACGCTGAATTCGGCGAACAACTCGTCCTTGGCCGCCTCCCGGCTCTGGTCATAGAAGCTGGGCCGGGATTTGCGCACCAGCTCCTCCGACACCACCCGCTCCTTGATGGCCTGCTCCCTGGCCTCCCGCTCCTGGGCTGCCCGCTGCCGGGCCGCCTGTGCCTCCTCCCGGACAGGGGCGGGCTTCTGCTTGCGGATGGGTTCGCTGCCGTCCAGCGGGAAGAAGTAGTCGTCCGGGGAGAAGTAATCGTCCTCGTCCAGCGTGTCCGGTTCCACCGGCTCATAGCGCCGCACCGGGCGGCTCTTGAACTGCTCGGCGATGGCCGCCGGGGACAGGTCCATCCCCGTCAGCATCATGAGCCCCACGGCGATGACGGCCACCAGAAAGCCGCCCACCACGCCGATGGATTTTTTTAGGCCGATGCCCACCACGCCACTGATCACGCCGCCGCAGTGCTCCGCGGGGTCCTGGGCCAATGTCCACAGCTGATGGAAGCCGTACCTGGCCCCGGCGGAGAACACCCCGTCCCGCTCATAGAGCAGCAGGTGGATGAACGAGCCGAACACCAGCGGCAGCAGCAGCACACATGTCAGCCGCAGGATCACCGGGCGGCCCCGGTGGAAGCCCAGGATGAACGCGCCCCACAGGATGCACACCGGGGCCACATAGAAGCCCCAGCCGAACAGCCCCTGCAGGCCCGTGCGTACGGCGTCCACCAGCCAGCCCTCCACGGGGAAGTAGGCGATGACCGACACCAGGCCCAAAAACAGCAGCGCCACGCAGCCCACCTCCCGCCGGATGGGGCGGCGGGGCTCCAGGGCATGGCTCTGGGCGGCGGGGCGGCTCGGGGTCCTGGCGCCGCTCCGGGAGGCCGTGCTCCGGGAGGAAGCGCTCTTGGCGGGCGCCTTTTTGGCCGTGCTCTGGCGGCCGCTCCCGCTCCGGGACGAGGCCGTCGTTTTTTTCTTCGTCCCTCCCGAGGAGCGGGCGGCGGGCTTTTTCGCCGTGCTCCGGGATGTGGAACCTTTCGTCTGTGCCATAGAAAAAACTCCTTACGCGCTGAGCCTGAACCAGATGAGGATGGACACCAGGCCCGCGAACCAGCAGTAGTACGCAAAGCCGCCGAACCGGCCCTTGCTGACGATCTTCTGCAGCAGCCGGATGGAGAAATACCCGGTGACGCCCGCCACAATCATGCCCACGGCGTAGGCCGGCAGCATGGCCGTGTCAAGGCCCGTCTCCAGCACGTCGAACACCTGGAGGATCACCGCGCCGGTGACGGACAGCAGGCTCATGAGGAAGGAGAACCGGACCGCGAAGGTGCGCTTGAGCCCCCGGCCCATGCCGGCGGAGATGGTGGTACCAGACCGGGACAGGCCCGGGATGGTGGCGAGGCCCTGGGCCAGGCCGATGACCAGGGCGTCCACCACGGTCATGTCCTCCACGGTCTTCCGGCCCCTTGGCAGCCTATCGGCGATATACAGCAGCGTGCCCGTCAGGATCAGGGCCGCGCCGATGAACCAGGGGATGGTGTTGAGCCGCTCGATGGCGTCGTTGAAGGGGACGATGATGAAAAGGGGCAGCGTGGCCGCGATGAGCATGTATATGAGCTTCCGGGCGGGCCGTCCCTGGGCGGACAGGCCGTTGCGGTGGACGAGGTCATAGCCCATGTCCCCCACCTCCAGGATCATGTCCCGGATGTCCCGCCAGTAGGCCACCATCACCGCCACCAGGGTGGCCAGATGGAGCATGATGTTGAAAAAGGCGCTGCTGTCCAGCTCCGCCAGGCCCCCGGCCCCCAGGATGTTCTCCAGGAGCGCCAGGTGGCCGGAGCTGGATATGGGCAGAAATTCCGCCACGCCCTGCACCAGTCCCAGCAGGGCCGCGTAAAGTATGTTCATAGGTCTTCCTCTCCCGCCCGAGGGCGAAATGCACTGTGCAGGCATTATGTTACCTAAAGAGATAATATACCATATGTGGTGCAAAAATGCAAGGACCGGACACAATCTGCCATAAAGTCCGGGCCGCCTCCCCTCCCCCGCTTGTAAAAGCTCCCGGAACGTGCTACAATGCACCCGGACATCGGAGGATGATAGCCGCCAAACTGTCACGCCGGATAAGATGCTGTAGGCATCTTATCCGGCACAGGCTGTCAAAGAAGTATCTTTGACAGCCTGAAAGCCGAGTATTTCCTGCCGTCGAAGCCGTCATGAAATACTGCCGCTGCGCGGCGCAAATGCGGGCATTTGCCGGCTTTTGATCCCATTTGAGGCGGGGCTCCGCCCCCCTCAAGCTCCCCCTGCATCATCCAAACATAAGCGTTTTTTGACAAGCTCACGCCGGATAAGATGCTGTAGGCATCTTATCCGGCATTTTCACGGAGAGACATATGAAAAACGATTTCACCCGGGGGAAGATCGTCCCGGCCCTGGTCCGGTTCGTGTTCCCCATCATGTTCGCCATGCTGATCCAGTCCCTGTACGGGGCGGTGGATCTGATGATCGTGGGCCAGTTCTCCGACGCCGCCAACGTGTCGGCGGTGTCGGTGGGCAGCCAGCTCATGCACTCGCTGACCATGGTCATCACGGAGCTGGCCGTGGGCACCACGGTGCTGCTGGGCCAGTACATCGGCCAGCAGCGGCAGGAGGCCTGCGGCCCGGTGGTGGGGGCCACCGTCTTTTCCTTCACCATCATGGGGCTTGTACTGGCCGTGGCCATGCAGTGGCTGGCCGCCCCGGCGGCCCGGCTCCTGAACGCCCCGGCGGAGGCGTTTTCCCAGACCGTGGCCTATACCCGCATCTGCTGCGGCGGGGCGGTGTTCATCGTGGCCTACAACATCCTGGGCAGCGTGTTCCGGGGCATCGGGGACGCCAAGCTGCCCCTGGTGACCGTGGCCATCGCGGCGGTGTTCAACGTATTCGGGGACCTGCTGTTCGTGGCAGGGCTGCACATGGGCGCGGCGGGAGCCGCCATCGCCACTGTCATGGCCCAGGCGCTCAGCGTGGCCCTCAGCTTTGTCATCATCCGGCGGCGGGGCATGCCCTTTCCCTTCTCCCGCCGGGACATCGGCTTTCACAGGAAAGTCATCGGCCGCATCCTGCGGCTGGGCGCGCCCATCGCGCTTCAGGACCTGCTCGTCTCCATCAGCTTTCTCATCATCATGGCAATCGTGAACCGGCTTGGCGTGGTGGCCTCGGCGGGCATAGGCGTGGCGGAAAAGCTCTGCGGGTTCATCATGCTGCTGCCCTCGGCCTTCTCCCAGGCCATGAGCTCCTTCGTGGCCCAGAACTACGGCGCCGGGCGGATGATCCGGGCGGAGCGGGCCCTGCGCTGGGGCATCGGCCTCAGCTTCGTATGCAGCCTGGCGCTGGGGTACCTGGCCTTCTTCCAGGGGGTGCCACTGAGCTCCATCTTCTCCCCGGACATGGACGTGTGCCGGGCCTCGGCGGAGTACCTGAAGGCCTACGGCATCGACTGTCTGCTCACGTCCTTTTTGTTCTGCTTCATCGGCTTTTTCAACGGCATATCCAGGACCGCCTTCGTCATGGTCCAGGGCATCGCCGGGGCCTTCGGGGTGCGGGTGCCCCTGTCCATCCTCTTCAGCCATATCCAGCCGGTAAGCATATTCCGCATCGGCCTTGCCACGCCCTCGTCCTCCTTCGTACAGATCGTGCTGTGCTTCATCTACTTCTTCCGCTGCCGGCGGGAGTACAAGTCCACCCCCTCCTGGCGGGAATAAGGGTCCCCCCCCAGCCCCTTGCCTCCCCTTGAGGGGAGGTGGCCGCCGCCTTTGGCGGCGGTCGGTAGGGTGAAACGTCGGTCAACTGCCATCTCCCGTGTCTCCCCCTTCAGTCTCGTCGCCCTGCGGTTCCTCGCCAGCTCCCCTCGTCGGCGCAGCCGAGGGGTGCTGCAATAGCTTGAGGTTTCCATCAGCCCCTTGCCTCCCCTTGAGGGGAGGTGCCCCCGAAGGGGGCGGAAGGGTGAAAGGTCGGTCAACTGCCATCTCCCGTGTCTCCCCCCTTCAGGCCGCCGCACGGTACGCGGCGGCCAGCTCCCCCAATGGGAGCCGAGGGTCTTGGCAGTAACTTGAAGTTTCCACCAGCTCCCTTGCCTCCCCTTGAGGGGAGGTGGCCGCCGCCTTTGGCGGCGGTCGGTAGGGTGAAACGTCGGTCAACTGCCATCTCCCGTGTCTCCCCCTTCAGGCCGCCGCACGGTACGCGGCGGCCAGCTCCCCCAATGGGAGCCAAGAGGCCTGGCAGAATCTTGGACGATCGCCGCACCCATGCCTCCCTCTGACGAGGGAGGTGGGCAGGTTATCATACGAAGTGCAACACTGAAAGAAAAAAGAGACAACATAGCTCAGATCGTGTAAAATGTAAGCGACTAAACCAACATTTACAGGAGAAAGAGCTATGTCGTCCTACTCTCATTTTACACTAGAGGAAAGAAAATATCTACAAAAACTTTTATCAGAAGGTTACAGTCTCAGGAAAGCCGCCGCGGTATTGGAACGCAGTCCCTCCAGCGTCAGCCGGGAGGTCCGGCGAAACCGGGCCAAATACAAGCCGCACAGGACCGTAGACAACCCGTATTGGTACAACCACTGGCGGGCACAGAACCTGTACATCCGCCGGCGGCGGGAACAGGTACGGGCAGCCTTGAAGCCGGGGACGGAAGCGTGGACGTTCATCCTGCGAGGACTTTCTCAATGGTGGTCGCCGGAGCAGATATGCGGCCGGTGGCACATGGAGCACCCGGAGGAAAAGCCGCTCAGCGTCACCACGCTCTACCGGTACATCCGCCAGGGGAAGTTCCCGCAGATCACCGCGAAGAAGAACCTGCGGCGGCGAGGAAAGAAGTATGTGCGCCGGGACAGCAGCTACAACAGCATCCAGCCGGAGAGGACGATCCCAGAGTGGCCGGAGGAGATACGGCAGCGGGCACGAGTTGGAGACTGGGAAGGAGACACGGTATACGGCGGCATAGGGAAAGGGCTGTTGGTGACGCTGGTGGACAGGAACAGCCGGTATGTGCGTATGGGACTGTTGAGACAGAGGACGGCGGAGGATACCAGGCGGGCAATAGAGCGGCGCCTGGCCGGTCTTCCGGTGAGAAGCGTCAGTCTGGACAACGGGTCTGAGTTTGCACAGTTTCGGGAGCTGGAAAAGGCACTGCAAGCGCCGGTATACTTTGCAGAGCCGCACAAGCCGTGGCAGCGTGGCACGAATGAGAACACGAACGATCTGATACGATATTTCTTTCCGAAGGGCTATGACTTCAGGGCAGTCACAGAAGATGACATTGCGAGAGTGGAGCAGCTGCTCAACTCTCGACCCAGAAAATGTCTCGGCTGGCGCTCTCCTGCCGAAGTTTTTGGTGTTGCACTTGCTTGACAATCTGCC
>CANQIH010000130.1 GCA_947624035.1 uncultured Oscillospiraceae bacterium
CGTGGTCTTGCCGCTGCCGGTGGCCCCCACCAGAGCCACCTTTTTCCCGGATGGCACCGTGAGGGTGAAGTCCTTCAGGACCGGCTGGCCGGGCCGGTAGGAGAAGTCCACGTTCTCGAACCGGACCGTGGCGGTCTCCTCCTCCGCCAGCGCGTCACCGGACATATCCTCGTCCTTCTCGTCCAGCACGGCGAACACCCGCTCCGCCCCGGCCAGGGCGGACTGGAGCTGGCTGTAGATCTGGGCGATCTGGTTCAGAGGGCGGCTGAACTGCTTGGCGTAGACGATGAAGGCTGAGATGACCCCCACGGAGATGACCCCGTGGATGGCGTAATACCCGCCGAAGGCCGCCACCACCACGAAGCCGAAGTTGCCGATGCAGTTCATGATGGGCCCGAAGATGCCGCCCAGGGCGTTGACCCGCACCCCCGCCGCGGTGAGCTCGTCGGAGGTGCGGCAGAAGTCCTCCGCCGCCGCGTCCTGATGGTCGTAGGCCACCACAGTCCGGTAGCCGGAGATCAGCTCCTCCACGCTGCCGTTCAGCTGGCCCAGATACGCCTGCCGCTGGCGGGAGTATTTGCGCACCCGGCCGCCCACCAGCTTGGTGGCCGCCACCGTGATGACGATGGTGAGGCAGCTGAGCAGCGTCAGCTGCCAGCAGTACCAGAGCATCACCGCCAGCGTCCCGGCGATGGTGAGCACGCCGGACAGCAGGGACGGCAGGGATTGGGACACCGTGGAGGATATGTTCTCCACGTCGTTGGTCATGCGGCTCATCACGTCGCCGTGGGAGTTGTCGTCCAGGTACTTCACCGGCATGTCCATGAGCTTGGCGAACAGCTCCTGCCGCAGCACCCGCACGATGCGCTGGCTCAGGTGGGCGCTGATGAAGTCCTGCAAAAACTGGCTGCCGGAGAAGAGTCCGTAGGCCAGGAGCATCAGCCCCAGGGTCAGGCCAAAGCGCCCCTGACGGCTGCCGGCGATCATGTCCACGGCCTGGCTCTGCAGGCTGGGGGCCCACACGCCGCAGGCGGTGCCGAACACCACCACGGCCATCATGGCAGCCAGCAGCCTCTTCTCCCGGCCGAAGTAGACCGCGAGACGGCGCAGCGCCCCCCGGGCGTTGTGGGCGTGCTCCCCGCCCTCGAACCGGCTGGCCCCGCCGCCCCGGCGGGGTCCGTACTGCTGAAAGGCGGACTTGTCAGGACCGGTGTTATTGGCCATCGTCCTCGTCCTCCTCTCCCATCTGCGAGTTGTAGATGTCCTGATAGACCGCGCAGGAGCGCATCAGCTCCTCGTGGGTGCCGCAGGCGGCGATGGTGCCGCCCTCCAGCACGGCGATGCGGTCCGCCCCCTTGACGGAGGCGATGCGCTGGGCCACCACGATCCGGGTGACGCCGGCCTTCTCCCGGTCCAGGGCCTGGAAAAGCGCCGCCTCCGTCTTCAGGTCCAGGGCGCTGGTGGCGTCGTCAAAAACTATGATCTCCGCCTTTTTCAGCACCGCCCGGGCGATGGACACCCGCTGCTTCTGGCCGCCGGACAGGCTCATGCCCCGCTCGGCCACGGGCGTGTCGTACCCCTGGGCCATGGCGCCGATGAAGCCGTCCGCCTGGGCCGTCTCCGCCGCCCGCTGTATCTGGGCCCGGTCCGCTTCCCCGTCGCCCCAGCGGATGTTCTCCGCCACCGGCACACTGAATAGCTCGCTTTTCTGCAGCGCGATGGACACCCGGTCCCGGAGGGCCTGCTGCCGCCATTCCCGCACGTCCACGCCGTCCACCAGCACAGCCCCCTCGGTCACGTCGTAGAACCGGGGTATGAGGCTCACCAGCGTGGACTTGCCGCAGCCGGTGGCCCCCATGACGGCCAGGGTCTGGCCCGGCTCCACCGTCAGGTTGATATGCCGCAGCACGGGCCGTGACGTGCCGGGATAGGCGAAAGACACGTCCCGGAATTCGATCCGGCCGCGCGTCTCTGTCTCCCCGTCGAAGGTCCCGTCCGCCAACTCCGGCTCCGTGTGCAGTATCTCCCGGATGCGCTTCCAGCTGGCGCTGCCCCGGGAGATGTTCTGAAAGAGCATCACCAGGCCCAAAATACTGTTCAAAAGCTGGGTGGTGTAGGTAACGGCCCCCATGACCGCGCCCGGCGTAGTCCCGCCGGTCCCGGCCTGGATGTGCCCCACCAGCAAAATGGCGATGACCACCAGGTACATAAAGAGGTTCATCATGGGGCTCATGAACGCAAAGATCACCAGCACCCGCAGCTGGGTGCCGATGAGCTTGTCGTTGGCCCTGCCAAAGCGCAGCTTTTCGTATGCCTCCCGGACGCAGGCCTTGATGATGCGTATGCCGGCGATGTCCTCCTGCATGATGGCGTTGATGCCGTCCAGCTGCTCCTGCATCTTCGCGAAGCCCGGGTTGGCCTTATAGAGGCACGCCGCCATGGTCCCCGCGATCAGCGGCAGCGCGCACAGCACGATGACGCCGAACCGGGGATAGAGGCTGAACATAAAGAAAATGCTGCCCAGGAACATGTACGACGTGCGTATCATGCCCCGGACGAACATCATGATCATATTCTGCACCTGGGTCACGTCATTGGTGACCCGGGTGATGAGGGCCCCGGCCCCAAACCGGTCCACCTGGGGGAAGGAAAAGCGCATGATCTGCCGGAAAGCGTCCTTGCGCATGCCGTTTCCCGCGTTCTCACTGGCGATGGTGGCGAACACGCTGCACAGCGCGCCGCCGGTGCCCCCCAGCACCACCAGTCCCATCATGGTGAGCCCCAGGGTGACGATGACGTGCATGTCCCCCACCCCGCCGGTGGAGATGCCCAGCACGCCGTCGTCCACGATGCGGCTCATGATGCGGGGCTGCAGCAGGTCCACCGTGACCTCCAGGATCATGCACAGCCCCGCCAGCACCATGAAGTGGATATATTTTTTGATGTACTTCCACATAAGCGCCCGTTCTCAAATAATGTCTGTTACTTCTCTTCCGGCCTGGGTCCCTCCGGCCCGCGGGGCCCATGGGGCCCGGGCGCGGGCGGCTCCGGCAGCAGCTCCCGCCAGGCAGCGTGAAGCTTCTCCAGCAAGGCCAGCAGCGTGGTCTTCTCCTCCTCCGACAGCGCCGCGAACAGCGCCCGCCGGGCCTCTCTCTCCTGTCCGGCGCCCTCCTCCCGGCGGGCAAGCCCCGCCTCCGTGAGGGCGATGTCCGCGGTGCGCCTATCCGTATCGCTGGGGGTCCGGCGGATGAGGCCCGCCCGTTCCAGCTTGCCCACCAGCTCGCTGGCGGAGCCGGGCTGGATGCCCAGCCGCTCGGTCAGCTCCCGCTGGGTCATGGTCCCGTCCTCCCGCAGGATGTGCAGCGCCCGGTTCTGGCCGCCTCGGCCGTCAAAGTGGAACCGGCTGGCGTGGCCCAACGCCCGGATCATGGCGAACAGCTTTCCGTCCGTGTCCAGCTTTTCATACTGTTCCCGGTCGATGTGGGGCCCGTGGTGGGGCCCATGGGGACCGTGAGGCGGGGGCGGCATACCGGGTCCGTGGGGACCGCCCTCCGGGCCATGTGGGCCGTGAGGCCCTTCGGGACCATGGCGGTCTTCCGGCCCATGGGGGCTGCGATGGTCGTGATGGCCCTCCGGGCCATGGGGACCATGCCCATCAGGACCGTGATGCCCCTCCGGGCCGTGATGGTCTTCGGGACCGTGATGCTCATGAGGACCCCCTTCGGGCCCGTGATGGCCGCGCCCCTCCGGGCCGCCATGCTCTCCGCGCTCCGGCATGACGCCGGTGCGGGCAAAGGCCTCCCCCCGCTCACATCCGGGGGCGCTCAACATGCAGTGCCGGCCGCAGCCGGGGCAATTGGTATCAGTGTTCTCTATCATGATCGTTTTCTCCTTCGTCGTAATTTATTAGGTACCTTGATGATAGCACATGTCATTCCATTTGTCAAGGTACCTTTTGAAATTTTTTGCGGCTCAAATGCGGCCTGTTTTTGTGCAAAAACGCCTTTGACGGTGTGCCCATCCCGCCAGTATAATAAGGACACAACGTGTGGCACTCAATGCGTAAAACCGGTTGAGCGCCGCGCGTTCTTTTTATATTTGTGAAAGGCAGATCGAAATGGAAAAAGAAACTGATACGTTCCTGGGCGCCGCGCCCATCGGAAAGCTCATGGGACGGTACGCCGTGCCCTGCGTCATATCCCTGCTGGTGGGGGCCCTCTACAACATCGTGGACCAGATATTCATCGCCAACGCCGCCTATCTGGGCTCCTGCGGCAACGCCGCCAACACGGTGGTGTTCCCCCTCACGGTCATCGCCCTGGCCATCGCCGTCATGATCGGGGACGGCTGCTGCGCCTTCGTGAGCCTGAGCCTGGGCCGGAACGAGACCCTTGACGCACGAAAGAGCGTGGGCAACGCGGTGATCATGACCGCAGTCAGCGGCGTTGCGCTCTGCGCGGTGTATCTGCTCTTCGCGGACCAGATCATCGCGCTGTTCGGCGGCACGGTGAACGACGAGACCTTCCGGTATTCTCAGGAGTACTTCTTCTGGATAACCCTGGGCGTGCCCTTTTACATGTTCGGCCAGGCCATGAACCCCGTCATCCGGGCGGACGGCGCGCCCAGATTCGCCATGGCGTCCACCCTGGCGGGGGCGGTGCTCAACATCATACTGGACCCGCTCTTCATCTTCGTGCTGCGCTGGGGCATGATGGGCGCGGCGGTGGCCACGGTGCTGGGGCAGATCGTCACAGCGGCGCTGGCGGTGTGGTACCTGGCTCATATGCGGCTCGTTCGCCCGGAAAAGGGCGACTACCGCCTGGACCGGCATATCGCCGGACGCACCCTGACTCTGGGCATCACCAGCTTTCTCTCCCAGATATCCCTGGTGGCGGCCATGGCGGCCGTGAACAACATGCTGCGCCGGTACGGAGCCCTGGACCCTGTATTCGGCCAGGCACAGTACGCCCAGATACCCATGGCGGTGGTGGGCATCGTGATGAAGTTCTTCCAGATCGTCATCTCCGTGGTGGTGGGCATGGCGGCGGGGTGCATCCCCATCGCGGGCTACAACATGGGCGCTGGCCTCAAGGTCCGGGTGCGGAGCCTTTTCACCCGCCTGCTGGCGGCCGAGGCTACTGTGGGGGCTGTGGCGCTCATCATCGTGGAGTGCTTCCCCGGCCAGCTCATCGCCATCTTCGGCGCGGCCAACGAGAGCGCCTACTATACCCAGTTCGCCCTGCGGTCCTTCCGCGTCTATCTCTGCATGGTGATCTTCGCCTGCGTGAACAAGGCCTGCTTCATCTTCCTGCAGGCCATGGGCAAGGCCCTGGCCTCCACCCTGCTCAGCATGGTGCGGGAGATCGTCTTTGGCGTAGGGCTGGCCCTGCTGCTGCCCCGGTTCTTCGGCCTGGACGGGGTGCTCTATTCCATGCCCGTGTCCGACGGGCTGACCTTCCTTATCGCCGCCGTGCTGATCAGGCGCACCTACCGGGAGCTGGGCGGCAGCATGAAACAGCCCACACCGGCTTGCATCGGCAGGAAGGCACTGGTATAATGACCTCCATGCCAAATACAAAAAAGGAACTCATCATCACATGGATCACGCAAAGACCATAGCGGAGGAATTCGGCCTGCGCCCCCAGCAGATACAGGCGGTCATCGACCTGCTGGACGGGGGCAACACCATCCCCTTCATCGCCCGGTACCGGAAGGAGGCCCACGGCTCCATCGACGACCAGACCCTGCGGCAGATCGCCGAACGGCTTGAATACCTGCGTGGGCTGGAGAAGCGCCGGGAGGAGATCGAAAAGACCCTGACGGAGCAGGGCGTCCTGACAGAAGAGCTTTCGGAAAAGCTCAGCGCCGCCAAGACCCTGGCGGAGCTGGAGGACCTGTACCGCCCCTTCCGGCCCAAGCGCCGGACAAGGGCCACTGTGGCGAAAGAGCGGGGCCTGGAGCCCCTGGCCCAGTGGCTGCTGCTGAACCAGGCCAAATCGGACGTGGGCAGCGCGGCGGAGAAGTATATCACCGAGGACGTCCCCGACACGGATGCCGCCCTGGCCGGGGCCCGGGACATCATAGCCGAGATGGTCAGCGACGACGCGGCTCTGCGGAAAGACCTGCGGGCCCTGCTGCTGCGGGACGGCGTCATCCATACCGCCACCGCCAAGGACGAGGACAGCGTCTACCGGATGTACTACGACTATCAGGAGCCGGTGCCCCGCATGGCCGCCCACCGGGTGCT
>CANQIH010000131.1 GCA_947624035.1 uncultured Oscillospiraceae bacterium
GCGTCCTCGGGGGCCACCACCACGGCCATGCGCTCCTGGCTCTCGGATATGGCCAGCTCCGTGCCGTCCAGGCCCTCGTATTTTTTCCGCACCGCGTCCAGGTCGATCTCCAGCCCGTCCGCCAGCTCGCCGATGGCCACGCTGACGCCGCCGGCGCCGAAGTCGTTGCAGCGCTTGATGAGCCGGGTCACGTTCCCGTCCCGGAACAGCCGCTGTATCTTCCGCTCCTCGGGGGCGTTGCCCTTCTGGACCTCGGAGGCCATGGTGACCAGGGATTTCTGGTTGTGGCTCTTGGAGGAGCCGGTGGCGCCGCCGATGCCGTCCCGTCCGGTCCGGCCGCCCAGCAGGATCACCACATCTCCCGGCGCGGGCCGCTCCCGGCGCACGTTCTCCGCCGGGGCAGCCGCCACCACCACGCCGCACTCCAGCCGCTTGGCGATGTAGCCCTCGTGGTACACCTCGGCCACATGGCCGGTGGCAAGACCGATCTGGTTGCCGTAGGAGGAATAGCCCGCCGCGGCGGTCTGGGCCAGCTTCCGCTGGGGCAGCTTGCCGGGGACGGTCTCGTCCAGGGGCGCCCGTGGGTCGCCGCCGCCGGTGACCCGCATGGCCTGGTGCACATAGGCCCGGCCGGACAGGGGGTCCCGGATGCAGCCGCCGATGCAGGTGGCCGCGCCGCCGAAGGGCTCGATCTCCGTGGGGTGGTTGTGGGTCTCGTTTTTGAACATGAGGAGCCAGTCCTGGGTCTCGCCGTCCACTTCCGCTGGCACGTGGATGGAGCAGGCGTTGATCTCCTCGCTCTCGTCCAGTTCGGGGAGCTCCCCCCGCTTTTTCAGCACCTTGGTCCCCAGGGTGGCGATGTCCATGAGGGTCTTTGGCCGTGCCGCGGCCCGCTCCTCCCCATAGACCTCCACCCGGGCCGCCAGGTACCGCTCATAGGCCGCCTGGACCGCCTCGTCAGCGATGTCCGCGCTGTCGATATGGGTGGAGAAGGTGGTGTGGCGGCAGTGGTCGGACCAGTAGGTGTCCACCACCCGCACCTCCGTGATGGTGGGGTCACGGTGCTCTTCATTCTTGAAGTAATCCTGGAGGAATCTCAGGTCGTCCAGATCCATGGCAAGGCCCAGGGAGTCCAGCAGGGCGGCCAGCGCCGCCTCGTCCATGGCCGTAAAGCCCTCCACGGTCCGAACGTGGTCCGGCACCGCGTAGGTCCGCTCCAGCGTCTCCGGCTTCTCCATGGAGGCCTCCCGGCTCTCCACGGGGTTGATGACGTAGCCGCGGATCTTCTCCAGGTCCTCCCCGGAGAGGTCCCCCCGGAGCAGATACACCTTGGCGTAGGACACCAGAGGCCGCTCCACCCCGGCCATCAGCTGGATGCACTGGGCGGCGGAGTCGGCCCGCTGGTCGAACTGGCCGGGCAGGGCCTCCACCGCGAGGCTCGTCCACGGCCCCTCCGGCATGGGAAACGTCTCGTCATAGATCACATCCACCTGGGGCTCGGAAAAGACCACGGACTTGGCCCGGTCAAAGACCTCCCGTTCGATGTGGTCCACATCGTACCGGTTCAGGATGCGCACGTCCTCCAGGGCGCCCACGCCCAGAAAGTCCCGCAGACCGCCCAGCAGCGCGGCGCTCTCCGGGGAAATGCCCGGTTTTTTCTCCACATAAACGCGATAGACCATATAATAAACTCCTCAGCCCTGAACGGCCTTCATGGCCCGGGCTCCGATGTCATGGCGGTAAAAGGCGTTGCCGAAGTGTACCTTGTCCACGTCCGCGTAGGCGGCCTTTATGGCCTCGCCCAGGGTGTCCGCCACGGCGGTGACGCCCAGGACCCGGCCGCCGCTGGTCAGCAGCTTGCCGTCAGAGAGCTTCGCCCCGGCCACATAGACCTGGGCCTCGATGCCCTCGTCATAGGTGATCTCGTAGCCCTTCTCGTAGCCCTCGGGGTAGCCGGAGCTCGCCATGATGACGCAGCAGGCGTTTTTCTCTGAGAACCGCACGTCCGTCTTATCCAGGGTGCCGTTCCGGCAGGCCGCCATGGCCTCGAAGAGGTCAGACTCCATCAGCGGCAGCACCACCTGGGTCTCCGGGTCGCCGAAACGGCAGTTGTACTCGATGACCTTGGGGCCGTCCGGGGTGAGCATGAGCCCAAAGTAGAGGCAGCCCTTGAAGGGGCGTCCCTCGGCGGCCATGGCCTTGATGGTGGGCTTGAAGATGGTCTCCATGCACACGTCGGCGACGTCTTTCGTGTAATAGGGGTTGGGGGCCACGGTGCCCATGCCGCCGGTGTTGAGGCCCTGGTCGTTGTCGTGGGCCCGCTTGTGGTCCATGGAGGACACCATGGGCTTGACCGTCACGCCATCGGTGAAGGACAGCACGGACACCTCCGGCCCGGTCAGGAATTCCTCCACCACGATCTGGTCGCCGCTGGCGCCGAACTTCTTATCCTCCATGATGGAGCGCACGGCGTCCTCCGCCTCCTGCCGGGTCTGGCAGATGAGCACGCCCTTGCCCAGGGCAAGGCCGTCCGCCTTCACCACCGTGGGAAGAGGCGCGGAGGCCACGTAGGCCAGGGCCTTTTCCGCGTCGTCGAACACCTCGTAGGCCGCGGTGGGGATGCCGTACTTCTTCATGAGGTTTTTGGCAAAGACCTTGCTGCCCTCGATGGCCGCGGCCTTCTTGTCGGGGCCGAAGCAGGGCACACCGGCGGCCTCCAGGGCGTCCACCATGCCCAATGCCAGGGGATCGTCCGGGGTGACGACGGCGAACTCGATGCCGTTTTCCGTTGCGAACGCCACCGCGCCGTCGATGTCCTTGGCGCCGATGTCCACGCACCTGGCGTCCGCGGCGATGCCGCCGTTGCCCGGCAGGGCGTATATCTCTGTGACGGCGGGACTCTCCTTCAGCTTGCGGATGACGGCGTGTTCCCGGCCGCCGCTGCCGATGACCATGATCTTCATAATATCCCCCTCTGTATCAAGCTCACGCTCCGTGACGGGAAGCCCGCTCGGTTTTACTGCCGTCCCGGTGCGGTCCAAAGTTCTTTTTGGTTCCTTTTTCTTTCAAGAAAAAGGAACTTAATGGTGGAACAGTCTCATGCCTGTGAACGCCATGACGATGCCGTACTTGTCGGCGGTCTCGATGACATTGTCGTCCCGGATGCTGCCGCCGGGCTCGGCGATATAGGCCACGCCGGACTTCCTTGCCCGCTCCACGTTGTCCCCGAAGGGGAAAAACGCGTCGCTGCCCACGGTGACACCGGACTGTGTGGCGATCCAGGCCTTTTTCTCCGCCGCGGTCAGGGGCTCGGGCCGCTGGGTGAACACGTTCTGCCAGGCGCCGTCCGCCAGCACGTCCTCGTACTCGTCGGAGATGTACACGTCGATGGCGTTGTCCCGGTCGGGCCGGCGGACATCCGCCTTGAAGGGCAGGCTCAGCACCTTCTCATGCTGCCGCAGATACCAGTTGTCCGCCTTGCTGCCGGCCAGGCGGGTGCAGTGGATGCGGCTCTGCTGGCCCGCGCCCACGCCGATGGCCTGGCCGTCCTTCACGTAGCAGACGGAGTTGGACTGGGTGTATTTCAGGGTGATGAGGGCCACGGTCATATCCGTCACCGCCTCGGGGGGCAGGGTCTTGTTTTTCGTCACGATGTTGGCGAAGGCCTCCGCCGTGACCTTATAGTCGTTGCGTCCCTGCTGGAAGGTGATGCCGTACACGTCCTTCCGCTCCTGGGCCTTGGGCACATAGTTCGGGTCGATCTCCACGATGTTGTAATTGCCCTTTTTCTTGGTCTTCAATATCTCCAGGGCCTCCGGGGTATAGCCCGGTGCGATGATGCCGTCGGACACCTCGGCCTTGAGATACTTCGCCGTGGCCTCGTCGCAGGTCTCGGAGAGGGCCGCCCAGTCGCCGTAGGAGCAGAGCCGGTCCGCGCCCCGGGCCCGGATATAGGCGCAGGCGATGGGGGTCAGCTCCGCCTCCGGCTCCACGAAGTATATCTTCTTATCCACGTCGCTGAGGGGCTTTCCCACGGCGGCGCCCGCCGGGGACACGTGCTTGAAGCTGGCGGCGGAGGGCAGGCCCGTGGCCTCTTTGAGCTCCTTCACCAGCTGCCAGGAGTTGAAGGCGTCCATGAAGTTGATATAGCCGGGCTTGCCGTTCAGCACCCGGATGGGCAGGTCGCCCCCGTCCGCCATCAGGATGCTGGCGGGCTTCTGGTTGGGGTTGCAGCCGTATTTCAGTTCCAGAGAGTTCATCGCTTCCTCCTATCTCACTGATGCTTGTTGACGATGACCGTGTCCCGCTCGCCGGTGGCGAGGTCGATATAGGACACGTACAGGGACACCTTGTTGTCCTCGTTGAGGTTCTGCCAGATAAGGTCCGCCAGGCTCTTCGCGTCCGGCGCGTCGATGGTGACCATGGCCGGCTCCCCCACGTAGGACGGCAGGGGCTCCTCGTCCGCCTGGTAGGTGTGGATGATGTGGCCCACACCCGCCTGGGGCTTGTCGTACTCGTAGAAATACCGGCAGCAGCAGGACGGGTCCCCGTCCAGGCTCTTGAGGATGGAGAGCTTGTAGGCCCCGTCCTCCTCCACGATGCCGGAGATGCGCGGCGTCCAGTTGGGCCCGTCCGGCTCGAACTCCCGGCCCATGAGGGCGTGGCGGAAGCAATGGCCCGCGGCTAGGCTGTCCCGGATGGTGTCGGTCTGGTCCCCGTTCGTCACGATGGTCTCGCCCTCATAGACCCGCACGGGGTGGTAGATGATGAGGCTGGGGTCCGACATCTTGGAGGGGTCATATGCCTCCGTGCGGATGCCGTCCTCGGTCTCCGTGAAGACGCGGTTGCGGCTGTTGACGCTGCGGCCCATGATGAAATAGGCGATCACAGCCTTGGCGTTATCGGCGCTCCGGCCCAGGACGATGCCCCGGCCGGGGTAGGTGCGCTCGCTCAGGTATGCTGCCAGATCATGCTTCATGCTCTTTCCTCCTTGCGATATCCGCGGCCACCATCTCCGCCGCCTGGGGCAGGATGATCCACTCCGCCTGTTCCATGACACGCCGCTGCAAGATCTCCGGCGTGTCGCCGTCCTCGACCGCCACGGGCTTCTGCAAAATGATCCGCCCGCCGTCGGGTATCTCGTTCACAAAATGCACCGTGGCCCCGGTGACCTTCACGCCCCTGGCCAGCGCCGCCTCGTGGACCCGCAGGCCGTAGTAGCCCTGGCCGCAGAAGGAGGGTATCAGCGCCGGGTGGACGTTCAATATCCGCTCCGGGTACCTATCGGTGAAATCCTTGCTCAAAATGCTCATGAAGCCGGCCAGGATGATCATATCGATCCCGTACTCCTCCAGCTTCGCCAGGATGGCCGCCTCAAAGGCCGCCTGGCCCCCCAGCTCCTTCCGGGAACACACCGCGCCGGGCACCCCGGCCTTTTCGGCCCTGGTCAGGGCGTAGGCGTCCTTCTGGCTGGAGATCACCAGCACGATCTGGCCGGAGGACAGCTTTCCCGCCGCCTCCGCGTCCAGCAGCGCCTGGAGATTGGTGCCGCCGCCGGAGACGAACACGGCGATACGCGTCTTTGTCATTGCAGCTTCACGCCCTCCCCTTCTTCGATGACGCCCAGGCAGTAGGCCTCCTGGCCGTTGGCTTTCAAAACCTCTATGGCCTTGTCCGCGTCCTGCGCCGCCACGGTGACGGTCATGCCTACGCCCATGTTGAAGGTGTTGAACATGTCCCGCTCTGGGATGTCCCCGGCCTTCTGGATGAGCCCGAAGATGGGCAGGGTCCGCACAGCGCTCTTCTCTATCCGGGCGCAGAGCCCCGCTGGGATGCTCCGGGGGATGTTCTCATAAAACCCGCCGCCGGTGATATGGCTCACGCCCATGACAGGCACGGCCTCCATCAATGCCAGCACGGGCTTGACGTATATCCTGGTGGGCGTCAGCAGCGCCTCGCCCAGGGTCGCCCCCAGCTCGTCATAGCGCCTGTCCAGCGCCTCGGGGTGCTCATCCAGGCCGAAGACCTTCCGCACCAGGGAGAAGCCGTTGGAGTGGACGCCCGCGGAGGGCAGGGCCAGCAGCACGTCCCCGGCCTTGGTGGCGGCGTTGTCAAGAATTTTGCTCTTGTCCACCGCGCCCACGGTGAAGCCCGCCAGGTCGTAGTCGTCCTCGGGCATGACGCCGGGGTGCTCGGCGGTCTCGCCGCCCACCAGGGCGCAGCCGGC
>CANQIH010000132.1 GCA_947624035.1 uncultured Oscillospiraceae bacterium
AGCCTGATCCTGCTTGTGGTGGGCGCGGCGGTCATCGCCGTGGGCGCGGACCTGCTGGTGGACAACGGCACCCTCATCGCCCATGCCTTGGGCGTGCCCGAGACCGTCATCGCCCTGACCTTCGTGGCCCTGGGCACCTCCCTGCCGGAGCTGGTCACCGCCATCACCTCCCTCATCAAGGGCCACGGCGCCCTGAGCCTGGGCAACGTCATCGGCGCGAACCTGTTCAACCTGGTGCTGGTCAGCGGCGTGGCCGTGACCCTGGCGCCGTTCCCCATCCCCGAGGCGGCCACCATCGCCGGTCACAACGCCTCCCTGGTGATGGACCTGCCGGTGATGTTCGCCGTGATGCTGCTGCTGACAGTGCCGGCCCTCATCAAGGGCAAGCTGTCCCGGTTCCAGGGCATCTTGCTGCTCGGCATTTACGCGGCCTTCTGCGTGATCCAGTTCACGCTGTAACGCTTTGCAACAAAATGATATGAAAGGATGGACTACCTATGAGCTACCCTGTACTTCCCGGCCTGACCCCTGACGGCGTCGTCTACGAGAACCCCCACATGGGCACCGTGGAGGCCATGCTGCCCCCCGGACCGTACGCCACCGCCCACGCGCCCGCCCTGCTGGAGCTGCCCGACGGCACCATGCTGTGCTGCTGGTTCGCGGGCACCTATGAGGGCAGCGCCGACGTGAGCATCATCTGCTCCCGGCTGCCCAAGGGCGCCGGCCGCTGGAGCGAGCCCATCATGATCTCCGGCGACCCCCACCGCAGCGAGCAGAACCCCTCCCTGTTCCTGGCGCCCAACGGCGAGGTCTGGGCCATGTACACCGCCCAGCTGGACCGCATGGAGGGCAAGGACAACATGCAGTACACCTCCCAGGTGCGCCGCCAGCGCAGTACCGACGGCGGCCTGACCTGGAGCGAGTATGAGACCGTGTTCCCGGAGCTGGGCACCTTCTGCCGCCAGCCCATCCAGATCCTGTCCAACGGCCGCTGGATCTTCGGCAACTGGATCTGCACCGACAGCGCCTCCGGCCTGGCCGGCGACCCCTCCGCCTTCCGCATCTCCGATGACGGCGGCGAGACCTGGCGCCGGGTGGATATGCCCAACTCCCACGGCCGGGTGCACCCCAACGTGGTGGAACTGGAGAACGGCCACCTGCTGGCTTTCATGCGCAGCCGCAACGCGGACTTCATCTACAAGAGCGAGTCCTTCGACTACGGCGACACCTGGTCCGACCCCGTGCCCACCGTGCTGCCCAACAACAACTCCTCCATCAGCGCCCTGAAGCTGAAGAGCGGCCGCATCGCCATCGCCTATAACCCCACCAGCGCTCCCCAGACCGGCGAGGTGGCGGCGTGGCCCGGCCTGCGCTGCCCCGTGGCCGTGGCCCTCTCCGAGGACGGCGGCAAGACCTTCCCCCTCATCCGCAACATGGAGCTGGGCGAGGGCTTCATCGGCGACGAGAACGCCGCCAACAACAAGCAGTATGAGTACCCCTACCTCATGCAGGCCGCCGACGGTATGCTCCACCTGGCCTATGCCTTCGAGACCCGCCGGGGCTGCAAGTGGATGACCTTCTCCGAGGAGGACGTCATGGGCGCAAAGCGCGGCGCGGGCCACTATAACCCCACCGCCGCCCAGGTGAAGTAAGTTACAAAAACCACAGGACAGGCGGCTTTGCCGCCTGTCCTCACCGCAACCGTATGGAGGAATAAAATGGAGCATCGATTTGAGCTTTTACATGTGGGCATCAACACCGCCAGCCCCGACGAGGCTGCCAAACTGGCCGAGCTCCTGTGCGGCGTTTTTGGCCTCGCCCCCAAGCACGGCAACAAGTCCGAGTTCGCCGGCCCCTACTTCGAGTGCATGAAGGCCCCCTACCTGGGTGCCAACGGCCACATCGCCATGGGCACCGATGATCTGGAGGGCGCCGTGGCGGAGCTGAGGGAGAAGGGCTATGGCTTCCGGGAGGAGACCGCCGCCTACACCCCCGAGGGGAAGCTGAAGAACATCTACATGGCCGACGAGTTCGGCGGCTTCGCCGTCCACATCATGCAGAAGTGAGTTCGCCGGAAAACGGAAGATATGGAAAGCGCCGGGAGAGCATCTCTCCCGGCGCTGTTTTTTCCAAATTTCGCCCTGCTGCATAGGTTTGATACTTTTGCGGATAATAAATCCTGTCAGACAAAAAGATGACAGGAGGATAGAGATGAAAGCGACTGGAATCGTGCGGAGGATCGACGACCTGGGCCGGGTCGTGATCCCCAAGGAGATCCGCCGTACCATGCGCATCCGCGAGGGCGACCCGCTGGAGATCTATACGGAGAAGGACGGGGAGGTCATATTCAAGAAGTACTCTCCCATGGGCGAGCTCAGTTCCTTTGCCGAGCAGATATGCGAATCCATGTATAAGACCGCCGGGTATCCCGCCGCGGTGTGCGACCGGGACGGCGTGATCGCCGCGGCCGGCCCCGGCCGGAAGGAGATCATCGACCGGCACATCAGCGCCGGGCTGGAGCAGCTCATGGAGGGCCGCCGGGCCTGGTGCTCCGAGCCCGGAGGCAGGACCGTGGCCCTGACGGACGGCGAGAGCGGCCCCAACGCGGCCGTGGCCGTGCCCGTGCTGACGGAGGGGGACGTGCTGGGCTGCGTGGTGTTCCTGGAGCGGGGCGACGGGGTCCGCGCCACGGACGTGGAACTGAAGCTGGCCACCACGGTGGCGGGCTTTCTCGGCCGTCAGATGGAGGCCTGAATACGCCAAAACAGCGGCGCGAAAGCGCCGCTGTTTTGGCGTATGATGCGCTGTTCTCTGTTAACTGAAACTAGTCAAAAGTATGATTTTCAATAGAAATCCGGTGATTTTCATTGAAATCAGTGAAATTTGTTATCTCATTTTACGGATTTATTCACTCATTTCGATTGTTTTTTACTGTTTTTTGTGTTATTGTTACCTCAATATTGAGGTGATCAAAATGTTACCAAACGAATTGGCTGAACTCGCAGATGTGATCCGGGCCAGAAAAGCGGAGGCGCAGACGATCGAGGTGAAGGCCGCAAACAGGGGATGCCCCAGAAATCTGAGGGACACGCTCTCCAGCTTCTCCAACCAGGACACCGGCGGTACGATCGTGTTCGGTCTGGATGAGGATGCCGGGTTCGAGCCGGTGGGGATATATGACGCGCAGGATCTGCAAAAACACGTAACAGAGCAGTGTAATCAGATGATCCCTCCTGTCCGTGCCGTCTTCACTCTGGCAGAGTATCATGATGTGCTGATCTGCTCAGCAGAGATACCGGCAGTGGACCTATCAGAGCGCCCTTGCTATTATGCGGGCGCGGGAAGGCTTCAGGGCTCCTTCGTGCGTGTCGGGGAAGCGGATCTCCATATGACCGACTACGAGATATACTGCTATGAGGCGTTCCGCCGGCATCATCACGACGACGAGCGTCAGGTAGAACGGGCCACAGAGGCTATGCTGGACAAGAATCTGATCGATGAATACATCCGAAACCGGCAGAAGGACCGGCCAGGTTTCAGCAAGCTGGACATGGATCAGACCTATGAGATGCTGAACATCACCCGGAACGGCGTCCCCACCGTGGCGGCTATCATGAACATGGGCATCTATCCCCAGGGATATTTTCCTCAGCTTGGTATTACAGCCATCGTGGTGCCCGGCAGGGAGATCGGCGAGGTGGCCGAAGATCACGCGAGGTTCCTTGATAACAAGCGGATCGAGGGCACGATCTATACCATGGTCGCTGAAGCTATGCAGTTCTGTCTGCGGAATATGAAGGTGCGCACTATCATCGACCCCGCCACAGGGGCCCGCGCCGACAGGACGGAGTATCCGCCGGACGCCATCCGCGAGGCGGTCCTGAATGCCCTGATCCACCGGGACTACAGCTTATATACGGAGGGAACGCCGGTACAGATCGACTTTTTCGCTGACCGGCTGGAGATCCACAGTCCCGGCGGCCTGTACGGGCGGATGACGGTGGAGCAGCTTGGCATTGCCAAAATGGACCTGCGCAATCCCGCGCTGGCCGTCATGGCCGAAGCGATCACCGGCTCAGAGAACCGCTATTCCGGTATTCCCACCATGCGCAGAGAGCTTGCTGCCTACGGCCTGCCCGCCCCGGTATTTGACAATCGCCGGAATGAGTTCGTCGTGACCTTTTACAACACACCGATCCGGGAACAGCCGGCGCAGGAAGCGCCTCAAGGCAGCGCTATGGTATCAGAGTCCTTGCTGTCATTTTGCAGGGTGCCACGCAGCCGTCAGGAGATCGCGGCATACTATGGCGTAAAAACAGTATCCTATGCTATGCGGCGCTATGTTCAGCCCATGCTGGAGAGCGGCGAGCTGGCTATGACCGATCCTGCCCACCCCAGCAGTAAAAAGCAAAAGTATTATACCGTGGGCTAACGCCCGGTTTTCCCAGGGCAGGTCCCACATAAAAATAACAGCGCCATTGGGCGCTGTTATTTTTATGGCCTTATATCCCGAAGCCGTAGCTGCGTACCGGAAGCACCTGGCCCGCCAGGGCGGCCTCCGCCTTTTCCCTGTCCTCCGAGGCCACCTTGATCTCATAGAGGGTGGTGGGCACCGGGTTGGGGTTCATGAACTTCCGCGGGTCGATCTTCGCGCCGCAGCCCGGTACGGGCGGCTCCTCCCCGGCGTAGGGGAAGCATGCCACGCCCGCGTCGCGCAGCAGCTTTTGGGCCTTTTCCCAGTCCGCCTTGTCCTTGGACCGGTACACCAGCGACTTTCTCCATACCTTCATCGTTCAGCCTCCTTTGCCGGTCCTCCGCCGCGTGCAGCAGCGTGGCCGTGTTCCAGTTTTTCCGCGGACTGCCATTCAAAATGATCGTTTTCATGGCGGCGTCTCCCGCTTTTTTCCTCGTTCTTAGTATAGCACAGCGCGGGGAGCAAGTCAGCCCTGCGTCATTGAAAAAATTAACAGCCGGCGGGCGGCCTTTCCGGGACATGATAATCCAAGAAAGGTACATGAGCGAAGCGCCAAAGTTTTCCAGCGCCCGCGGACCGGGCTGCGGGGCGGCTTTCGGCCGCCGTGGAAACGATGAGATATTTTAGCGCGGTTGCAGCCCTCGCTTTCTCGCATACTGTATGGGCCGGCAGAGAACGGGAGGATGAATATGAGAAAGCGTATATATACGTGGCTGCGGGCAGCGGCCGCGGTGATCATAGCGGCTGGCGTCTTTACGACGGCGGCCTATGCGGACGGGACGCTGATCCCTGTGGGAGAGGCGGTCGGCATCCAGATCGAGATGGACGGCGTGCTGGTGGCAGGCGTCACGGAGGTGCGCACGGCGCAGGGCCTGACATGTCCCGCCCGGGACGCGGGGCTGCAGGCGGGCGACGTGATCGTGGCGCTGAACGGCAAAGCGGTGGGCTCCGCCATGGAGCTGATCGCCGCGGTGGAGGACCTGCCCGCCGGACCGGCGGAGGTGACCGTGCGCCGCGACGGGCGGGACCAGCGCTTCACGGTGCGCCCCGCCCTGGAGTGCGGCGGCGGCATGCGGCTGGGCGTCTGGCTCCGGGACGGCGTGGCCGGCATCGGCACGGTCACCTATATCGACCCGGACACGGGGGAGTTCGGCGCCTTGGGCCATGGGGTGAACGACGTGGAGACCGGCGTGCTGCTGCCGGTGGCGGACGGGTCCGTCTGCCGGGCCAGGATCGTGGATGTGAAGAAGGGCGCTGTGGGCGCGCCCGGGGAGCTCAGCGGCTGCTTTGACGCCTCGGCGGTGCTGGGCGACATCGAGGAGAACACCGCCTGCGGCATCTTCGGCACCATCAGCGGCAGCATGGGCCGCCTGCACCCGGCGGTGCCCATAGGCGGGCCGGAGGACGTGACCACCGGCCCCGCCACCATACTGGCCTGCGTGGCCGGGGACGAGGTCCGGGAGTACGGCGTGGAGATCGCCCGCACCGGCTCCAGGGGCAGCGGCCGGGACCTGATGGTCCGGGTCACGGACCCGGCGCTGCTGAGCAGTACCGGCGGCATCGTCCAGGGCATGAGCGGCAGCCCCATCCTGCAAAACGGCAAGCTGGTGGGCGCGGTCACACACGTGTGTGTCATCGCCTTCATGCCAACAGGGGACTATTGCTTCATGGGTATCTTCGGATAGATGTCGATCTCCAGCGCGCCGTCGTGGTCCTTGCGGTACTCGATGCGGTAGAGTAT
>CANQIH010000133.1 GCA_947624035.1 uncultured Oscillospiraceae bacterium
ATCTGGGCAAGACCATCGACATCCACACCGGCGGCAAGGACCTGGTGTTCCCTCACCACGAGAATGAGATCGCCCAGTCCGAGGCCGCCAACGGCTGTCAGTTCGTGAACTACTGGCTGCACAACGGCTTCATCAACATCGACAACCAGAAGATGAGCAAGTCCCTAGGCAACTTCTTCACCGTCCGGGACGCCGCCGCGGCCTATGGCTACGACTGCATCCGCATGTTCATGCTCATGAGCCACTACCGCTCCCCGCTGAACTACTCCACGGACATCCTGACCCAGACCCAGGCCGCCCTGGACCGGCTCAAGACCGCCAAGGACAACCTGGACTTCTTCGCGGAGAACGGCCGGGACGGGGACATGTCCGAGAGCGAGGCCGCCTTTGCCGCTGGACTGGACAAGTACCGCCAGCGGTTCATCGAGGTCATGGACGACGACTTCAACACCGCCGACGCCATCTCCGTCATCTTCGAGCTGGTGCGGGACGTGAACGCCGCCGTGTCCCCCGCCGCCGACCCCACCAAGGCCCTGGCCGCCGCGTGCCGGGACATCTACCTGGAGCTGTGCGGCGTGCTGGGCATCCCCTTCGGCGCGGAGCAGGACCTGGACAAGGAGATCGAGGAGAAGATCGCCGCCCGCCAGGCCGCCCGGAAGGCCAAGAACTGGGCCGAGGCTGACCGCATCCGGGATGAGCTCAAAGCCGCCGGTATCATCCTGGAGGATACCCCCCAGGGCGTCAAATGGCACCGGGCGTGAGCGCCCGCATCCGCCCGCTCCTATATGGAGCGGGCGGACTTTTTTGTGTAAGTTTCGCCGGTTCCGTGTCATTTATGCCCCAGCCCTTGCCATTGCCGGGAGCGCTGTTATACTGTACATATGTAAACGAGAAAAGGAGCGAGGACATATGCTGAAAAAATGCCTGAGCCTTCTTCTGGCGGCGGCCCTGGCCCTGACCTTCGCGCCCGCGGCCCTGGCGGATGGGGACCTCTTGGTGCCCCAGGCGCTGTCGGACACCGTCCGCAGCCTGGCGGGCGACGAGATGGACCTGTTCCTGCCCTACGATATCAACGGCGACGGCACGGCGGAGCTGGCCTGCCTCTATGTCGAGACGATACCGTACGACGGCTGGTCGGTCCAGTATATCCACTGCGCCGTGTACGAGGCGGACAGCACAGGCCGGGCGGTCCAGGTCTATACCAACGGCGGCGGCGACGCGCTGGCCGGCGCCCCCGGCTTTTACCTCGTGGAGGTGGAGTACGAGGGCGTCCGCCGCCTGGCCTATAAATACACCAACTTTGACAGCGTGGCTGTCACCGATTACACGATATTCACGCCCGTCGCCGGCGGCGGCGTGCGGACCCACGTGATGCACGCGGGGATAGACGTGGCGGACCACATCCTGCCCCCCGAGTACACCCTGGACGGCGCGCCCATCGGCCAGAGCGAGTTCGACGCCCTGGAGGCCTCCGCCGCGGTGCGGGGGGCGCTCGGGGGCAGCACGCCCGCCGGCTACGGCCCGGCCCTGTCCGCCCAGGAATTCCTTGCCGCCTACGACGGCGGACCGGCGGAGGAAACGGCGGAAGCGCCGGCGCCGGGTGACCCGGCCACCGAGGGCGCGAAGCTCGTCATGCTGACCCAGGACATGCGATACACGGACAAGGGCGTCGAGGTGGATCAGATGGATCTTCTCCCCTGGATGCACGAGCACATCGACTATTTCTACGACGGCGCCGGGAACCTGGTCCGGGAGCTGTCCACCCGGGAGGACCTTCTGTTCGGCAGCACGGACTCCTCCTTTGAGATCACCTATGAGTATGACAGCGCCGGCCGCCTGATAGGCGAGCAGACGGACAGCCAGACGGCCGCCTTCACGTTGGATGAAAACGGCCGCACGTCCCTGGAGCAGTGGTACAGTTCGGATGGCACCTTCCTCCGGTGGATCCGCCACTTCTACGACGGAGCCGGAAACGAGACAGAGACCATCCAGGGCTACGGGTCCATGGACGACTACAGCAACGTGGCATACTACAGCTGCACCTACACCGCCGGCGGGCGGCTCCTTACGATAGACGCGCACACCTCCGTTCAGCTGGACCCGGTCACCCACGCCATCCTGCGGGACGACATCGGCGGGTACGACCCCTCCAGCGCCTGGCACGACGTTTACGATTACGGCGGCGACGGGCTGCTGTACCACTCCACCAACGTCTGGGGCGGCCTCACCACAGAGCGCTATTATGACCAGTACGAAAATCTCATCAGCCTGGACACCTACAACCAGGGCCAGCTGATCCAGTCGGAGGTGTACGAGAACACCTACGACGACAAGGGCACTCTTCTGGAGGTGGTCCGCATGCTGGCCGGCGGAGAGGTGCTGCAGACCTATACCTACACCTACGGCCAAGTGGGGACCGGCAGTCCCGCCCCGGCGGAGGCGGCGCCCGCTCCCGGCGGACAGCTGACGGAGGAGGAGAATTACGACCTTCTGCGGACCTACTGGATCGACAACATCGGCGTGGACTGCGCCGGAGAACTGGCAGATGTGGACCGGGACGGCCTGGACGACTTCATCTATGTGGACTGGTTCTCCGCCGATGGGATCCTGCGCAGCTACGTTCTCACGGTGAAAAACGGCGCCGTCAAGACCATCCTGCTGGACGAGGGGACGGACTCTCACGTGAGCGGCTATTTCAACCTGTTCGTCAGGACTGACGAGGCCCAGGGCACCGCCGACCTCATCGACTACACCGACGCCATGTATCAGGGCTACGGCTCCTGCACCTTCTCTGTCTTCCACCTGGACCAGGAGGGGAACCGGGTGGAGACCGACAGCCTTACGGTCGCGAGCGCAGGCGACAGCCCCATCACCGACGCCCAGCTGGCGGAATTTGACCGGCAGGCCGTCCAGCTCCTGGACCGGACCGCCTGTTACTATGCCTCCGGCCTGGACGATATCCTCATGCAGGCCACTGTCATCTATCCCCAGATATCCACCAACTGGATATTCGACATGGGCATCGTATACGAATGAGCCAAAAACAAAAAGCGCCCCCGGCCAGGCAGCGCCTGTGCCGGGGGCTTTCCATTTATAGCTTTTCCTTCATGCGCTCGTAGCAGGCGGCGGTGGCGATACAGTCCGCCAGGGCCCGGTGGGCCGTGTCCCGCTCCACCCCCAGCCGCTCGATGAGGTCCGCCAGGGTGTGGTGCTTGTACTGCGGGTACAACCGCCGGGAGATGCGCATGGTGTCCACGAAGTCGTTTTTCAGGGGCCCCAGGCCCAGGGCCGCGGACTTGTCGTAGATGAAGTTCACGTCGAAGTTGACGTTGTGGCCCACGATCACGTCCTCACCCACGAAGTCCAGAAAGTACGGCAGCACGTCCCCGATGGGCGGGGCGGTCCAGACCATGTTGTCCGTGATGCCCGTGAGGGCGGTGATATAGGGCGGGATGGAGAAGCCCGGGTCGATGAGCAGGGACACGTCGTCCACGGCCTTTCCGCCCCGGACCTTCACGGCGCCCAGCTCGATGATGCTGCTGTACCGGGGGCTCAGGCCCGTGGTCTCGATGTCCACCACGGTGTAGTCGTCCAGGGCCGCCAGCAGGCTTTTGCCCTTGTACGGCCGGGCGGTTTGGGCGTATCCGGTCATTTTCCCGCGTACCGGTCCCGCTGGGCCACGGCCAGGGCGTCGCAGCGGTCGTTGAACTCGTTGCCGGCATGGCCCTTGACCCACAGGAACGTCACCTGGTGCTGCTGGAGCAGTCCGTCCAGCTCCCGCCAGAGCTCCGCGTTTTTCAGCCCGCCCTTTTTGGTGAAGCCGGCGGCCTTCCATTTTTTCAGCCACCCCTCGTTCAGGGCCCGGGAGATATACTGACTATCGGTGTACACCGTCACGGCGCAGGGCTCCTTCAGGGCCGACAGGGCCCGTATGACGCCGGTGAGCTCCATGCGGTTGTTGGTGGTATCCGCCTCACCGCCGGATATCTCCTTCTCCGACGCGCCGTATTTCAGGATGGCGGCCCAGCCGCCGGGGCCAGGATTGCCGGAGCAGGCCCCGTCGGTGTATATGGTCACAGCCTTCATGCCTCCGGCGCCTCTTCCTCCGCCTTGCCGGTGCAGGCGATAGAGATGATCCGGCTGCCATCGGCCACCCGCATGAGCCGCACGCCCTGGGTGGACCGGCCGTAGACCGATATGGCCCCCACGTCCGTGCGGATGATGGTGCCGTCGTCGGAGACCATGAGCAGGTCCTCGTCCCCGGCGGTGAGCTTCATGTCCACCACGGGGCCGGTCTTGTCCGTGACGTTGTAGTTTCTCATGCCGTAGCCGCCACGGCCCTGGGCCTCGCCGCCCCGGAGGTACTCTCCGGCGGGGGTGCGCTTGCCGTAGCCGTTGGCAGTGACGGACAGCACCATGTCGCCCTCGCGGACGGCGCCGGCGCCCACCACCCGGTCGCCTTCCCGGAGCCTGATGCCCCGGACGCCCGCCGCCGTGCGGCCCATGGCTCGGACATCCGTCTCCTTGAAGCAGATGGCAGCGCCGTCCGCCGTGGCGATGAGGATGTTCTGCTGTCCGTCGGTGATGTCCACAGACTTCAGCTCGTCCCCCTCGTCCAGGGTCAGGGCCCGGATGCCCACATTGCGGATGTTTTTGAGCTCTGTGAGCAGCATGCGCTTGACCGTGCCGTTGGCGGTGGAGAACACCAGGTACTTGCCCTCCTCCATGGCCCGGATGTGGAGCATGGCCTGTACCCGCTCTCCAGGCTCGATGGACACGAAGTTCACGATGGGCGCACCCCGGCTGGTGCGGCTGGCCTCGGGGATCAGGTAGCCCTTGCGGCTGTAGACCCGGCCCGTGGAGGTGAAAAACAGGATGTGATCATGGCTGGAGGCGGTAAACACCGTCTCCACATAGTCCTCCTCCCGGGTGGCCATGCCGCGGATGCCCTTGCCGCCCCGGTTCTGGGCCTTGTACTCGCTGGCCGGCAGGCGCTTGATGTACCCGTTGTGGCTCATGGTGTACACGCAGGCCTCCTCGGGGATCAGGTCCTCCGCGTCGATCTCGCCGAACACGTCCTGGATCTCCGTGACCCGCCCGTCGCCGTACTTGTCCCGGATGGCGGTGAGCTCGTCCTTGAGCACGCCCCGAAGCATCTCCTCGCTGCCCAGCAGCTGGACATAGTAGGCGATCTTCTCCTCCAGGTCCTTGTACTCCGCCTCCAGCTTCTCCCGGTTCAGGCCCTGCAGGGCGATGAGCCGCATGTCGCAGATGGCCTGGGCCTGCACATCGTCCAGGGAAAACCGCTCCATGAGCCGCTGCTTGGCGTTGTCGTAGCTGGTGCGGATGATATGGATGACCTCGTCGATGTTGTCCTGGGCGATGAGAAGGCCCTCCAACAGGTGGGCCCGCTCCCGGGCTTTCTTGAGGTCATACTCCGTCCGGCGGACGATGATCTGCTCCTGGTAGGCGATGTACTCGTCCAGGATGTGCCGCAGGGACAGGATCTTCGGCTGCTTCTGGTCGTCCACCAATGCCAGCATGATGATGGAGAAGGTGGACTGGAGCTGGGTCTGGGTGAAGAGGCGGTTCAGCACCACCTGGGGGTTGGCGTCGCGCTTGAGTTCAATGACGATGCGCATGCCGTTTCGGTCCGTCTCGTCCCGCAGGTCGGATATGCCCTCCAGGCGCTTGTCCTTCACCTGGTCGGAGATATTTTTGATGAGCTGCTTTTTGTTCACCTGGTAGGGCAGCTCCGTCACGATGATGCGGGTCCGGTGGTCCCGGCCATACTCCTCGAACTCCGTCCGGGCCCGGAGGGTGATCTTCCCCCGGCCGGTGGCGTAGGCCTGGCGGATGCCCGCCCGGCCCATGATGATGCCCTTTGTGGGGAAGTCGGGGCCTTTCACGTGCTCCATGAGGTCGCTCAGGGTGGCGTCGGGGTTCTCCAGCACGCAGATCACCGCGTTGATGACCTCTGTCAGGTTGTGGGGCGGGATGTTGGTGGCCATGCCCACGGCGATGCCGCTGGAGCCGTTCACCAGAAGGTTGGGGAACCGGCTGGGCAGCACCCGGGGCTCCTTGCGCTCCTCGTCGAAGTTGGGGTCCCAGTCCACGGTCTCCTTGTCGATGTCCCGGAGCATCTCATTGCATATCTTGGACATGCGGGCCTCGGCGGCGCCGGCGGTGTTGAGGC
>CANQIH010000134.1 GCA_947624035.1 uncultured Oscillospiraceae bacterium
GGATGCTATAATGTGGCATGTTTTGCGGTTCCGGCAAAGCCGGGAGCAAAACCGCCTTAAATCAGTTATAATAGCCGTTTCGCGGCTATTATAGCATATCCGCCGAAGGCGGGATGCTATAATGTGGCATGTTTTGCGGTTCCGGCAAAGCCGGGAGCAAAACCGCCTTAAATCAGTTATAATAGCCGCTTTGCGGCTATTATAACATTATCTTCCCTTTTTGCAAAGAAAAACCCGCCGGAGGCTGTCTCCGGCGGGTCTTCCCGCGCTGTCATTCCAGATACTCCCGCAGGCGCTTCACGGCCCGGCGCTCCAGCCGGGACACCTGCACCTGGCTCACCCCCAGCACCCGGCTGGCCCGCTCCTGGGTCATGCCGTGGTAGAACCGGAGAAACACCGTCTGCCGCTCCCGCTCCGGCAGCCGCTCGATGGCCTGGCGCAGGGCCACGTACTCCACCAGCCGCTCCTCCACGGTCCAGTCCCCCAGCACCTGCTCCAGGGACATGCCGTCCTCGCCGCTGGGCTGCTGCAATGACTCCAGCGGCACCGCCGCCGTCTCCGCCACGGCGATGTCCTCGGGGCTGAGGCCCGTCTGGGCGGACAGCTCCGACACCGTGGGGTCCCGGCCCAGTTCCTGCTCCAGCGCCTTGCGCACCGAGCGGAGCATGGCGCCCCGCTCCTTGACGCCCCGGCTGACCTTCACGGCCCCGTCGTCCCGGAGGAAGCGGCGTATCTCGCCGGATATCTTGGGCACGGCATAGGTGGAGAACCGGGTGCCGTAGCTCTCGTCGAAGCCGTCGATGGCCTTGAGGAACCCCAGGCAGCCCAGCTGATAGAGGTCGTCCGGCTCCACGCCCCTGCCAAAGTACCGCCGGGCCACGCTCCAGATGAGCCCGGCGTTCTCCTCGATCATGCGGCCGGCGGCCTCCCGGTCCCCGGCCTGTGCCTCCCGCAGGAGGGTGATGGTCTCGTCCAAATTACGCTCTCACCTTTGCTGAAATGCGCTTGGACATGGTGACGGTGGTGCCCCGGCCCACCGCCGAGCGGACCCGCAGGCCGTCCATGAAGCTCCCCATGATGGTGAAGCCCATGCCGCTGCGCTCCTCGCCGCCGGTGGTGTACATGGGCTCCATGGCCCGGGCCACGTCCGGGATGCCCCGGCCCTTGTCCCGGACCACGATCTCCAGCACGTTCCCCTCCAATATCCGCAGGCGCATATGTACGTCCCCCAGGGTGTCCGGGTAGGCGTGGACGATGGCGTTGGTCACCGCCTCGCTGACAGCGGTGCGGATGTCTCCCAGCTCCTCCATGGTGGGGTCCAGCTGGGCGGCGAAGGCCGCCGCCGCGGCCCGGGCGAAGCCCTCGTTGGCGCTCCGCGCGGGGAAATCCAGTTTTATGTAGTTGAGCTGTTTCATATGTACCTCCTGTGTTTCCGCTTGGAAGGCCCCCTCTGACGAGGGGGCTGTTGAGCCAATGGGGCCCCCAAAGGGCACGCTTGCCCTTTGGGGAGAGGAGGCGCCGCGTTATACTTGAGCCCTGCCGCTTGCGGCGGGGGGAGACCTATAACGCGTGCGCCGACGAAACTGGGGGAGAGATAGACACTATCTAGGCTTGGTGTATCTCTCCCTCCGTCTTGGCCTGACGGCCAAGCCACCTCCCTCGTCAGAGGGAGGCTTTGGTGGTGACCACTTTTATCATCCGGTCGATGCCCGAGGCGTCGATGACCTTCAAGGGCTGCTTCGCGGCGTTCTCCACCCAGGCCCGGCCCCCGGTCTCGGACATGAGACGGCATATCTTCAATATGAGGGCGATGCCGGAGGAGTCCATGAACGTCAGCTCCCCCAGGTCGATGACGCAGTCCCGGGGCAGGTAGTCGTCCAGCGTCCGGGTGATGTGCCGCAGGGCGGCGGCCGCCTCGTGGTGGTCCAGCTCGCCCTTCAGGTACAGCGTGAGCCGCCCCTCCCGAAAACTTGACAGCACCTTCATGACAGCCTGTCCCCCTTTTCACCGATAAAAAATCACACCGTACATCCGTACAGTGTGATTTTACGCCATATGCGCTGTCGATTGCCGTCGGACCGGGGCGGGGAGGATAAATACGGCATTTGATAGTCCGCCATGACAGCAACTCCTTTTGGATATATTTTAGATATATAATATATCTATTTTAGACGGTATAACACATCTCCACCCTAAAATAAACACATAATATATTTGTTTTGGGGTGATCTTGTGGCCACTAAGAGCCTTTCCATTCGGATAGAGCAGGAGCTGCTGGACAAGCTCCACGTCGTGGCGGATTACGAGGGGCGGTCCGCAAACAGCCAGATACTGATCCTCATCCGCCGGTGCGTCGAGCAGTACGAGCAGGAGCACGGCAGGATAGAGCTGGGCGGGAAATAAGGAAGGACCGGCGCGGCAGATGCCGCGCCGGTTGCTGTTTGCAGTTTCCGAGATGCCGGGTCAGCCGCCGTCGAACGTGTCGGGGCTGATGTAGGCCGTGTCGCTGAAGGCGTAGCCGTGTTCGTACTTCACGGTCACATACTTCGTCTCGCCGCCGTCGGTGAGCATAACGTAGCACACGCCGTCCTCAAAGCTGTCCGTGATGTCCAGGCCCCTGCCCCGCCACCAGACCGTGACGGAGCCATCGGCCCCATACTCCACCTCCGGCATGTCCAGATGCTCCACGATCTCCGCCTCGGTCAGGTGCCGCTCGGTGCCGTCGGGCTCGATGGCGATACCGCCGCCGCCTCGCTCCTGGGCCTGTCCCTGGCTGTCCGTATAGGCCAGCGTGTACTCGCCGCCCTGGATGTCCAGCACGGCGTTGGTCTGGTCCCCGTGTATCCAGACCTGCACGGTCCGCCGGATGCCGCCCAGGTCCGCGGCGTAGGCCGTGGCCGCCAGGGCGAAGATCAGCACTGCCGCCGCGCACACAGCGGCCAGCCGGGGGATATAGCGTTTTTTCGTCTTGTTCATCGTTTTGACCTCCATGAATTCGCCGGAGGCGTGGAGCGCGGAGAACGCCCGCTTGTACCGCTCACTATTCGTCATCGTTCCATTCCTCCGTCAGAGTGTTTTTCAGGAGCTTTCTGCCCCGGCTCAGCCGGCTCTTCACCGTGCCCTCCCGGGTGTTCAGCAGCGACGCGATCTCCGATACGCTGTAATCCTCGTAGTAAAAGAGGTGCAGGACCGTCCGGTACCGCTCCGGCAGGGCCATCACCGCCCCGAAAAGGTGGCTGTCGGCGGGCTCTTCAAAGGGCAGCTCCGCCATATAGTCCTCCCAGGGTACCCGGCTTCTGTGCCACAGGGAGCGGGTCACGTCCCGGGCCCGGTTCACGGCCACCTGCAGCAGCCACGCCCGCAGGTGGTCCTCGCTCTCGTACTCCCGGTCCCGGGCGATATAGCGCATGAACGTGTCCTGGGTCACGTCGTCCGCGTCCGCCCGGTCCCGGCACACGCTGAACGCGGCGGCGAAGACCCGGTCGGCATATTTTTCGTACGCCTCGCCGGCTGTAAGTCTCATAGAAAACTCCTTTGTCTGAAGGTCCCTTCGCATACAGTACGAATGAGCCCGGCAAAAGGTTGCGCGGGAAATGAAATTTGCGGCGAAGCCGCATACCTTGTTGACGGCCCCCTCTGACGAGAGGGCTGTCGCCGCGCTTGCGGGGCCCCCGCGCGGCACGCTTGCCGCGTGGGGAGAGGAGGAGCCACGTTGTATTTGAGCTTTGGGGCTTGCCACGAAGCGAGACCTACAACGTGTGCTCCGACGAGACTGAGGGAGAAAATCTAAAATGTCTCTCCCTTCGTCTTGGCCTGACGGCCAAGCCACCTCCCTCGTCAGAGGGAGGCTGTTCATATGGTGTCGCTTTCAGCGACGATTTTCCTTTTTCCGTCCCCAAAGCTGCGCGGCTGAAAGAGCTGCAATAGCTCGCCATCCAAACGCAAAAACGGGTCCGCCGCTTGACGCGGCAGACCCTTTCGCGCTGTTATATGGCGTTCTTATCCCCGTTTTTTCAGGCTGGCTTCTCGCTCTGCACGCCGGTGACAGGATCGTCGTTGTAGCTGTGGGTGTCGATCACCGCGGCTCCGGCGGGGAACTGGACCGTCATCTCCACCGTGCCATCGGGCCCGGCCTCCATCGTGCCGTCGGGCCCAGCCTCTGTCTCGGGGGTCAGGACCTGGAGGAAGCCATCCTTCTCCGCGCCGCCGTAGAAGCTGATCCGCTCGACGCTGTGCTTGTCTATGGTGAAGGTCACTGTGGCGGGCTCGTCCAGGAAGCATACGTACATGCCCCTGCGCTCGAACTCCCCGGTCAGGGAGTCCACTGTCTGCAGGGGGAAGAAGCTGGCGCGGCACATCACGTTCCCGATGGTCATGCTGTATGTCCCGCTGGCCACATCCGTCACCATGTATATCTGCGTCTCGTCTCCGCTGAAAAGCGCGGGGGTGGTGGCCCAGTCAGGCACAGCGGACACGTCAGGCAGGGCGGGTATATCGGAGGAGAAGGTGAACTCGTCCCCCTCCCAATAGGTGGTCAGATCCACGTCCAGGAAGTAGCAGCCGTCCCCCTGAATGGTCGCGGTGCCGGTGGCGGGCGCATCTACGGATCGGGAGAAGAAGTCGAAGGAGTCCACGTTGCCTTCCTTCACGAATTCGATGGACTGGCCCTTCAGCACGGCGGCCTCGTTGGTGCTCGTGTCGGCCTCTGCGCCCTGCAGGGTGCCGTCATGGTCGAAGTCCTGGAAGTCGATGACCACCACGCCCGGTTCAAAGGAGACGGAGGTCTGGCCCGTATCCGGTTCTCCTGTATCCTCGTCGTCCCAGGCCAAGACCGAACCGACCTTGTACATCCCCTCCGCCGGGCCGTTATAGAGATCCGCGTGGGCGTTTGAGGCGGTGAGGGTATAGTTGACCGTCATGGCTTCGTCCAATGTACCGAAATACACGCCCTCCTCGATGGGGCCCAGGACGGAGGACTCCAGGGGATAGACCAGCGTCAGATCGGCGTTCACATGGCAGGCGTCCTCCGCCTGGATGGTGTACTCCCCGGCGGTGAGCTCCACCAGGCAGTTCAAGCCTCTATCGGCGTAGTAGAACTCCCGGCCGTTCAGCACGGCCAGCGCCTCGTCCGGGGAGGATATGGTCGCCGGCACCTCGTCGAAGGGAAAGAAGGCCTGGGCCCCCTCGGCGTTCAGGTCCAGCAGATACGTCCCGTCTTGGGGCACCTGGGCGGTCAGCGTCACAGAGGCGGGCTCATCTGAGCGGAAGCCGTTCTTCTCCCCGTCTGCCTCAAAAAAGACGTACAGCCGCTTTCGCTCCTGTCCGGCCTCCGAGGCCGCCGCCGGGACCGCCGCCTGGGCCAGCAGCAGGCAGATGACAAGAAGGGCGGTCAAACGTTTTCTGATGTTTCTCATGGTGCTTTCCTCCTTTGTTTCAAATCTCCCCTTATTATTATAATACCCTCCGGCCAAATAGCAAGGCGGAACTTCCCCGCCCCCGCAATGAAAAACGCGGCACAGTCCGAAAACTGTGCCGCGAAACTATATGGCGTTCTTATCCCAGGTTTTTCAGGCTCGCTTCCAGGTTTTCCGCCAGGGCCTGGGCTTTCGCCAGCTTCTCCCGCTCTGCGGCCACCACCCGCTCCGGGGCCCGTGAGACGAAGCTCTCGTTGGCCAGCTTCTTCTCCTGGTTCTCGATGTCCTTCCGGGCCTTGGCCAGCTCCTTCTCGATGCGCTCCCGCTCCTTGTCCAGGTCCACCAGCTCCGCCATGGGCATGAATATCTTGGCGTCGCCGGTGACCACGGTCACCATGCCCGCCGTGTCCTCGGGGGCCTGGGTGGTGACGTTCACGGCCCCGGCGTAGGCCAGGTTCGCCATGTACACCGCACCGGCCTCGAACACATGGGGCTTTTCGGTGACCAGGGTGATGTGGGGCCGCTTGGAGGGGGGCACGTTCATCTCCGCCCGGCGGCTGCGCACGGCCTTGACGGCCTCCATGACCGTCTCAAAGTCCGCCTCCTCGGTGGGGAAGCTGAGCTTTTCGTCGAACTCGGGGTAGGTCTCCACGATGAGGGCCTTGCCGCTGTGGGGGATGGCGCCGTATATCTCCTCGGTGATGAAGGGCATGAAGGGGTGC
>CANQIH010000135.1 GCA_947624035.1 uncultured Oscillospiraceae bacterium
CAGGAGCTGCCCCACATCTTCCGCCTGGCGGACCCGGCGGAGAAGGTGTACCGGTGCATCTACTGCGACGCCAAGGCAAAATAAAATGAACGCATCCCCCGGCCCCGCCGGGGGATGCGTTCCTTTTTACGGCCAGTGGGAGGGGGCGGCGCTGAGGGCGGCGCGGCGGGCCTTCCAGTCCGGCAGCAGCCCTTCCAGCAGGGCGTAGAACCGGGGAGAGTGGTCCGGCACGATCAGGTGGCACAGCTCGTGCGTCACCACGTACTCCCCCAGGGCCGGGTCCATGGGCAGCAGCCGCTTGTTGAGGGTGATGACGGCGCTCTTCACGTGGCACACGCCCCACCGGGAGCGCATATTGCGAAACCGCAGGGTGGGCCTTGGCGCGCCCATGGCCTCCAGGGCGGGGTACAGCCGGTCCAGCATCGCGCCGAACACGGCCTGGCACTGCTTCTCCATGAATCCCAGCGCCAGCCGCTCCCGCCGGGCCCGGTCCGCCGGGTCGCGCATGCGCAGCACCAAAAGCCCGCCGGCGATATACGCGCTGTCCCGGGTCCCGGGGACCACCGCCAGCGCGTAGTCCCGGCCCTGGACAGTGAACACCTCCCCGGGCTCGTAGGCGTGGGGCGGGGGCGCGGCCCGCTGGACCGCTTCCAGCCGGTCTTTGGCCGCCAGGATATAGGCCGCCCGGCTCAATACGAACCTATCCACGGCGGCGGCCGGCACCCGCCGGGACGCGGAGGCGTATATGCCCCCGGCCCGGACCCGCAGATTGATGTTCTTCACGTTTTTCCGTTCCAGGACATATTCCAGCCGCCGCCCCTCAAAGAGAACCGCCCGCGTCTCCATAGGCCCGCCTCCCCTCACCGGCAGTATACCAGCCTGGTCGGGCCGGGTCAAATGGACTTTACATACCAGATTTTTCATGGTATCCTATCCCTGTATATTATCGAGACAGGTGCGAGAGATGAAGGATAAGGGCCGCGGCGCCCCGAAGCAGCACAAGGCGGCGCCGGAGTATCGCTTGACAACCAAACAGCGGCGCTACATGAAGGTCAAGCGGGTGCTGGACTTCATCCTGGCGCTGCTGGGGCTCGTCATCCTGGCGGTGCCGCTGCTGGTGATCGCGGCGATCCAGAAGTGCACCAGCCCCCACGAGCCGGTGTTCTTCCGCCACCGCCGGGTGGGGAAGGACGGAGAGGTCTTCGACCTCATGAAGATACGCAGTATGCGCAGCTCCGCCCCCAAGTACAAGGCCGCTCAGGAATTCAAGGACAGCACCAGCTACATCACTCCCTTCGGTCAGTTTTTGCGCAGCACCAGCATCGACGAGCTGCCCCAGCTTTTCCAGGTGCTCAGCGGGAAGATGAGCCTGGTGGGGCCCCGGCCCCTGATCCCCCAGGAGCGGCTGGTCCACCGGCTCCGCCGCCGGTACGGCGTCTACCAGATCCGGCCCGGCATCACCGGCTGGGCCCAGGTGAACGGCCGGGTGAACATCTCCGACAAGGACAAGGCAGCCCTGGACCTGGAGTACCTCAAGCGCATGAGCTTTTCCATGGACTGCCGCATCCTGTGGCTCACCGTCCGCAAGGTGCTCCGGGGTGAGGACGTGCTGGTACAGGACGGGAAAAAGAGCGGAAAATAAATATTTACACGATATACCTTGACATATGAGGTATATCGTGTTATTATATGCCCAAGATACATCACCAAGCGAGGTATATCAAAAGGAGGGACACCATGTCCATATCACCGGACATCCTCCGCGGCCATACGGACGCCATCATCCTGGCGCAGCTGGCGGAGGGGGACACATACGGCTACGCCATCAACAAGGCCGTGCAGCAGCGCACGGGCGGGGCCCTCGGCTTCAAGGAGGCCACGCTGTACACCGCCTTCAAGCGCCTGGAGCAGAACGGCCTCATCACCGCCTATTGGGGCGAGGACGGGCCCGGCGCCCGGCGGCGGTACTACGCCGTAACGGAGGCCGGACGGGCCCAGCTGACGGCGGACATCCAGGAGTGGAACGAGACCCGGGCGGTGCTGGACGCCCTGCTCACCTATAAGGAGGAACAATGATGGAGGACATCAAGCGCAGATTTGCAAACGACATCGCCGCCCTGCTGGCCGGCGCGGCGGAGAGCGACGCCAAGTCGGAGATGATCGAGGAGCTGGCGGAGAACCTGGCCGGCCGGTTCGCCGATATGACCGCCGCCGGAAAGGACCCGGAGGCCGCCTATGAGGCCGCCATGGGGGAGCTGGGGGACGTGAACGAGCTCACAGCCTACCTCAACAGCCTGGAGGAGGACGGGGCGGACGAGCGGGCCCGGTCCGCCGCCGGGAGCATCGACGAGCTGTTCCAGGCATTGGGCGGCATGACACGCACCGCCGTGCAGGAGGGCAAAAAAGCCGTGAACCGGGTCATGGACAGCGATGTGGGCCGCACCGCCATCCAGGAGGCCAAGAAGGCCGTGAAGGCGTCCCAGGACATGCTGCGCCGTCTCCGGGACAGCGGCGCGGCCTGGAAGGGCCGGACCGTCATCCATGTGACCGTGGACGAGGCGGACGAGGCCGCGGAGACGGACGAGCCCTCCGGCGCGGCGCCGGAGAGCGGCTGGGAGGAGAACAGCATCCCCTCCCAGAACGTCACGGCCATCGACATCGAGACCGTGGACGGGGACGTGCGGCTGTTCGTGGACCCGGACGAGAACGCCCCCATGCGCCTGGAGGGGGCCCCGGGGCGGCTCACCGTGACCGTTACCGAGGACGGGACGCTCCTCGTGCGGTGCAACCCCACCGCCAGCAACGACTTCTTCTTCGCCCGGGGCTTCTCCAGCTCCGCCAACGTGGACCTGACCGTGCCCGGCAAGCACTACCGGCGGGTGCGGGTGGCCAGCGCCAGCGGCGACATGGACCTGGGGGACGGCCTGGAGACCGACGATCTGGTGCTCCACGCCGCCAGCGGCGACGTGATGGCCCGGCTCAACACCTGCGCCCGGGCCCGGGTCAAGACCGCCAGCGGCGACATCGACCTGCGGGGCGCCGTCACGGACCTGCGGGTGGACACCGCCAGCGGGGACGTGGACATGGACGGGCCCGTGGGCCAGGCCGCCGTGGTCACCATGAGCGGGGACGTGGAGTTCACCGGCTCCGTGGCCCAGGCCCAGGTGAAGACCATGAGCGGGGACGTCACAGTGTCCTCCATGACATTGCCCCAGAGCCTGGAGCTCAGCTCCAAGAGCGGCGACGTGGAGGCCCGGGTGCCGGACGCCGGTCCCTTCGCGGTGCAGCTCCGGTCCGTCAGCGGCGACGTGGACTACCGCTTCCCCCGGGAGTGGGCGGACGCCGCCCCCGCCGAGGACAGGCCCCGGTTCACCCTGGCCAGCATCAGCGGCGACGTGACACTGCGGAAATATTGAGGTATAATACTCCCTGAGTTATAATACATCTTAGGAAATGCACACCCCGGCTCCCCTCTGCGGGGGCCGGGGCGGCGCGGATGAATGAGCGGCGGGAGTGGTGACCCATGGAGACGGACAGGACCGGCGATATGTACAGCGCGGTGCGGCCCCGGCAGCGAAAGCGGGACTGGCGGCTTTGGGCGGCCGTCGCCCTCTTCCTGGCCGTGCTGGCCGGAGGCGTGGTGCCCACGGTGTGGAGCATGCGGTATCAGGCCAAGTACCGTGAATTCGTGGACCTGCTGGCACGGGACAGGATCTATGCCCGGAAGTTCGGGACCCTGACCCTGGAGACCGGCGGGGAGATATACGCGCTGGACCTGGGGGAGGGGTACGACACCTTCATCTCCGCCCTGGTCATCGCGGGACCGGGCCGGGTGGGCCAGCCGGTCCCCGGCCGGGACCCGGACGCGGTCATCGCCTACGGCAACGGCTCGGCCCTGTCTCTCTGGGAGCAGGACCTGGAGGGCTACCTGAACGCCGGGGACGACGGCGTGAAGGAGGGGGTATACCTGCTGTACGCCGGGATGCGGGGCGAGCGCTACGCCTACGACACCGCGGGCCTGGACCTGGGCCGCATCCTCCTCTGGCTGCGGCCGGAGGGGTAGCCGCCCGGAAAACAGAAAAACAGCCTGCCGCGCCGCGGCAGGCTGTTCATTTTGTATGGATCACCGCTGTCTCATGTGATATATCCGGCGTATCTCCTCGGTGGGGGTGCCGTCAGGTTGACATAATATAAGGTTCGGCATGGCCGCCAGGCCGGGCCGTCCGCCCCGCCGCCCGGCGATGAGCACCAGAGACGGCGCGCTCTCCGCCATGTGGCACACCAGCCGCAGGCGCTTGGGCTCGATGTCCGCCAGGCGCATGGCCGCGAAGATGTCCGTGAGAAATTCCGGCTTGTGCACCAGGCAGAACTCCCCGCCCCGCTTCAGAAGGTATGCCGCCGCCCCGGAGAATTGGGCGGGGGACATGGCGCCCTGCCGGGCCGCGGCCCGGTCCGGGTCGGGGGAGGGCTTGCCGTTATAGTAGTAGGGCGGGTTGCACACCACCAGTTCATAGCCCCCGGGCTGGGTCATGGAGCGGTACTGCCGGGCGTCCCGGCAGAGGATCTGGCCCTCGATGCCGTTGGCGTCGTAGTTGTCCAGGGCGGCGTCCACCGCGTCAGGGCGGATGTCCACGCCGTCGTATATGGCCTCGGGCCGGGCGTTGTGGAGCATGACGCTGATGAGGCCGCCGCCGCAGCCCAGGTCCATGCAGCGGTTATACTCCCGGCCGGAGGCGAAGTCCGCCAGCAGGACGGAGTCGGTGGTGATCTTGAAGGCAGGGTCGTCCGTGTAGTAGGGCCCGCCGGCCCACAGTCTTTTCATAGGTGGTCCTCACATAAGGATAAGAAAAGGGCGATATGCGTTTTTGCATACCGCCCTTTTCGGTTTGCTGCTTACGCCTCAGCGATAGCGCTCATGGGGCACTGCTCAGCGCAGGAGCCGCAGGAGATGCACTTGTCGGGGTCGATCTCGTAGTGAGAGGCGCCCTCGGAAATGGCCTGCACGGGGCACTGATCAGCGCAGGAGCCGCAGGAGATGCAAGCATCAGAGATCTTGTAAGCCATGAAAGAATACCTCCATCTATGTAAGTACGACATTATATTAACACAAAAAAAATAAAAATCAACCTCTCTCGCGCTTTTATTTGTGGCATCGGGGCTATAATTAACCATTATGACTTCCCCGGAGGCGAACGACTTGAAGCATACGGACCGATTTACCCAGCGGGCGCGCAAGGCGCTGGAGGACGCCTATCAGGCCTCCTCAGACCTGGGGCACAGCTATGTGGGCACGGAGCATCTGCTGCTGGGGCTCATGCGGGAGGGGGAGGGCCTGGCCAGCCGGGTGCTGCGCCGGTCTGGCCTGGAGGAGGCCGCCGTCACCCGCCTGGTCACGGCGGACATCGGCCGGGGCACGCCGGGCCCGCCGGCCCAGGGCCTGACCCCAAAGGCCAAGCGGTCCATCGAGCTTGCCTGCTCCGACGCGGCCCGGCTGGGACACAGCTATGTGGGCACGGAGCACCTGCTCATGGGCATCCTGCGGCAGCCGGACTGCGCCGGGACCCGGGCCGTGGAGGGCGCCGGGGTGGACCCGGACCGGCTCTATACCGACGTGATGGATGTGTTCGAGCGGCCGGAGTACCGCGCAAGGCCCGGGGACGGCGCCGCGCGGCCGGCCGTCTCCCGCCGGGGGGACACCAAGACCCTGGACCAGTACAGCCGGGACCTGACGGAGCTGGCCGCCCGGGGCCAGCTGGACCCGGTGATCGGCCGGGAGCGTGAGCTGGAGCGGGTGGTGCAGATACTGTCCCGCCGGACGAAAAACAACCCCGTCCTCATCGGCGAGCCCGGCGTGGGCAAGACCGCCGTGGCGGAGGCCCTGGCCTGCCGGGTGGCCGCCGGGGACGTGCCGGACCACCTGCGGCGCAAGCGGGTGGTGGCCCTGGACATCCCCTCCATGCTGGCGGGGACCAAGTACCGGGGCGACTTCGAGGACCGGGTGAAGGCCGTCATCCGGGAGGTGAGCCGGGCGGGGGACGTGATCCTCTTCGTGGACGAGATGCACACCATCATCGGCGCCGGGGCGGCGGAGGGGGCCATCGACGCGGCCAATATCTTAAAGCC
>CANQIH010000136.1 GCA_947624035.1 uncultured Oscillospiraceae bacterium
CTCCACAGCGGACTGCAATGCCGTGAGGCCCAGGCCCAGGGAGCCGTCCTTGCCGGGGATGAGGATCACCGCCGGGCTGGGCACGTCCTTGAAGCGGTCGATGTCCGCCTTCAAAGGCTCTGCGAACCGCTCCTCCAGGTAGATGATGGCGTACTCGTCGGGCTGGTCGGGCCGGGTCAGGTCCCGGAGGACATGCTTCGCCTCCGCATCCTCCCGCACCGGGAAGGTGTCCAGGCCCAGGGCCTTGAAGCCGATGACCGTGTCGGGCCCGCCGATGACGGCGATCTTATACATAGCTCACCCGCAGCCTTTCCCGCAGGGCCTCGGGGGTGAGGCCTCCGCGCTTGCCCAGCAGCACCATCCGCGCCGCCGTGATCTCCCCCTCCAGAGACGCCAGATAGGCGATGACCGCCTCCGGCCCGAAGCTGACGCGCTTGGCGCCGGTGAGGTATTCGGTCAGGGCGTTGTCGCATGCCCGCTCAAAGGGCGCCAGAGGCGCGCCCTCTACGGCCTGCTGGCCCAGCTCCGCGCAGGACGCCGCGGCCCGGTCGTCGAATACCGCCGTCACGCCCTCGGCGTACACCCGCAGTACCCGCTCCGGGGCCGCGTTCCCGCCGGGGATGACCGCCGCCCGCAGCACGCCCTCGTCCATATGCCCACGCAGACAGCGCACCGCGCTGCGCAGGTTGGCAAGGTCGATGCTCAGACGCACATAGCCGGTGTAGAAATCCGTGGACAGGGTGCCAGCCATGGCCAGCAGCTCCGCGAAATAGGCCTTGTCCAGGCCCATGTCCGCCAGCTGTGGGTCGCTGGTCCTGGACAGGGTGGTCCTGGCCTCCCGGACGGCGGCGGCGAAGGCCGGCGGCACGTCCCGCCAGTCGTCCTCATAAAAGGCAGCCGTCAGCTTTTCCGGGTCCACACGCCCGCACCGGGACAGCAGCCGGGCCCCGTCCGCGGACGCGC
The DNA here is from genome assembly GCA_947624035.1 of uncultured Oscillospiraceae bacterium. Lineage (GTDB taxonomy): Bacteria > Bacillota > Clostridia > Oscillospirales > Oscillospiraceae > CAJOIG01. The sequence goes on from CANQIH010000136.1 coordinate 964, forward strand.
CCTCGGCCTTCACCAGTACCTTGGCGTTGTGGTAGTCGAATTTCAGGCGGAAGGCCTCCACCAGCTGCTTTTCCGGGCAGAGCTTCTCCATCTCCCGGAAGAAGTCCAGCCGCCTCTCGGAAAAGGCATCCTCCAGCTGGGCGTCCGCCGCGCCGGTCAGGTCCGGGTAGCCGCAGTCCGTCAGGAGCCGGGCCGCCTCGTCAAAGCCGGACGCCTCCGCCAGCTGCTCCAGCCGCGCCCCGGTCAGGAGGGAACTCTCCCGGGCCCGGATGTAGGCGGACAGGAACAGATATTCTTTGCTGTCTACTTTCTTTGACAATTCATTGTCCTCCCTTCTTTTTCTTGTGAGAAAAAGAAGCAAAAAGAACTTTTGTTCCGAATCAATGCGGAACAAACCTCAAGCGTTCAGCCCGAATCGTTCCGTACCGGTCATCCAGCCCCTGCTCCGGTTCAATGCGGAGCAAGTTTCAAGCCCTCTGCCCGATACGGTCAGCACCGGTCGTCCTGCCCTTATTCCGCACCAATGCAGAGCAAACCTCAAGCGCTCAGCCCAGAAGCTCCGCCGCCACGTCCGCGGCCATGTCCTCCCGGGCCTGGGCCATCAGCGCGTCGATGGTGCAGTTGACGGACACGCTTCCCTCCCGGCAGATGAGGCCGCCATCGAAGGCGCCCTCCCGGGCGGACAGGGTGAGCTTGCCGGTCTTTCCGGCAGCGGTCAGGGCCGCATTGGCCTTGGCCACCACCTTGCTGCCGTAGGCGGCCCTGTCCTTGGCGGAGAATACCAGCTCCTCCTTGCCGGACACGGCGGCTCTGGCCGCCAGCGCCGCCAGGAAGGACACGTACTCCTCCCCCGTCAGGCCCCGCAGCTTTTCCTCGGCCCTGTCGAAGGCCTGGGCCACCAGGTCCTGCTTATAGCTCAGGATGCTCTTGCGGGCCTCCATATCGGCGGTCTTGGCCAGCCGCTGGACCCGGTCCTCGGTGGAGGCCACGCCCTGGCGGACCAGCTGCCAATAGCTCTCCTGGGCCTTTTTCTCGCCCTCGGCACGGATCCTCTCGCAGTCCGCCTGGGCCTGCTGGGCCATGCGGGCGGCCTCCGCCACGGCGTCCGTCTCGATGCGGGCCGTGATCCTGTCTATGCCGTTCATACCGCGTTCCTCTCCGGTATCAGGCGCTGATGTTGATGATCATCAGCATGGAGGCCAGCAGGGACAGAATGGCGTAGAACTCCACGGTGATGCACAGCACCATGCCCTTGGACCAGTCGTCGGGCTTCTTGGCCAGGATGTTGATGGAGCCGGCGGCCACGCGGCCCTGGGCGATGGCGGAGAACAGGCCGCCCAGCGCCATGGGCAGGCAGGCGGCGAAGTACTGGAGCCCCTGGGCGATGCTGAGCTCCGGCAGGGAGCCGGACAGCAGGCCCATGCGGAACACCGCGAAGAACCACACCACCAGGCCGTACAGGCCCTGGGTGCCGGGGATGACCTGCAGGATCAGGACCTTGCCGAACTTGCCGGGGTCCTCGCAGAGAAGGCCCGTGCCCGCCTCACCGGCCATGCCGGTGCCCTTGGCGGAACCGATGCCGCTCAAAACAGCCGCCAGACCAGCGCCCAGAAGCGCCAGCGCCAAGCCATAGTTGATCATTTCAATGTCCTCCTTATTCTTTGACGATGTCGACAGATCTTGCTTTTATGTCCAGGGGACGGAAGGGCTTGCCGCCGTCCTCATAGAACTTGTTGAAAAACTCCAGGCACTGGAGACGCAGGTCGTGCACGTAGCAGCCCAGCAGGTTCAATGCGAAGTTCAGGGCGTTTCCCAGCATGGAGATGACGATGAACACCACCACGTTGCCGGGGATGGCGCCCAGGGTGTTGAACACCTGGGCGATGACGCTGCCCGCCAGCATCAGGGCCATGAGACGGGAGTAGGAGAGGATGTCGCCGAAAAAGCCCGTCACGTGGTTATACAGTGAACCGAAGATGCCGGTGATCTTCCCCATGCCCTTGCCGGTGACGATGGGGCCCGCCACCACCATGATGAGGCCCGCGTACAGCACGATGTTGGTGTGCAGCAGGAACATGCAGCCCAGGCCCAGGAAGACCACCCACCAGGTGACCTCCTCGAACACGGCGTCCAGCACCTGCCCGGCCCTGAGCTTGCGGATAAAGCTCACGGCCATGCCCGTGACGATGTGGACGAAGCCCAGGGCCATGGACCCCACCAGGATGGACAGGGTGTCGTCCAGGGGCGTGAAGAGGCTGGGCAGGGCGAAGTCCCTCCCGCTGGTGAGCTTCACCACCTGGGTGAGGAAGTCTCCGAAAAAGCCGCCGGTGACGGCGCCGAAGATAAACGTGCTCACGCCGCCCATCAAGAGAAGCCCGCTCATGTAGTCCAGCATCCCGCGGGGCCGGGTCTTTTTCAGCACCAGACCCAGGATGAGCATCAAAAGGCCGTAGCCCATGTCCGCCATCATCATGCCATAGAAGAGGATGAAGAAGGGGAACATCAGGGGGTTGGGGTCCACGCCGGAGTAGGCCGGCAGGGAGTACATCTCCGTGACCATGTTCATGGGCCGGGTGATGAGGTTGTTTTTGAGCTTCACCGGCACGTCCGGGTACTCCTCCGGCGCGGGGTCGGAGAACTCCCAGGCGCAGTCATAGCCCTTCAGGGCGGCGGCCAGCCGCTCCGCGTCCGGCTCCGGGCACCAGCCCTCCAGGACCACGATGTTGTCCGTGCCCCGCAGCCGCTCCGCCGCCTCCGCCTGGGCCGCGGCGGCCTCCAGACGGTCGGCGGTGAGCCGCAGGTCCGCAGCCCGGCCTTGCTCCTTCGTGATCTCGGTGACCAGCTCCCGGCGCTGGGCCTCGATCTCGGTGAGCTGCCGCCGCCGGCTGTCGATGTTGGCGGTGGCGGTGCCGGTCACGCCGGGAAATGCCACCGGCACGCTGCCGGTCTGGCGCAGCGCGTCGGCGATGGGGGGCAGGTCCTCCTTCCGGGCGATGACGATGAAGCAGTGCTGCCGCTCGTCCTCGGACACCAGGATCACCTGCATCTCGTCGGTCACCTGCTGGGCGGCGTCCGCCACGGACTCCATGACCACCTCGGCGGGCACGCTGAAAAGGCTCACGCCGCAGGTCCTGGTGCCGGTGCTCTCCAGGGGCATGTCCAGCGCCCGCCAGGGCGTCAGGGCCTCGATCTCGCCCCGGATGCGGGTCTCCTCCCCCGCCAGGCGGCGGAGCTCCTGCTCCCGCTCATTGATCTCACGGGCCAGGGCGTAGTCCCGCTCCATGGCCTCGTCGTCCAAAAAGCTGTCCTGGCTCACCAGGGGGCGGGCCGCCAGGAGCTTTTTCTTCTCCGGGGCGTACCGGCCCAGGGTGGTCAGGGCGGCCTCCAGCTCCGCGTGCCGGCTCCGGGCGGCGGTGAGCCCGGCCCGCTCCGGCCGCAGCAGCGCCGCGGTCTCCGGGTCGCTCATCAGCTCATCCGGCTCCCGTATCTCCACGCAGCCCAGACGCATCAGCTCCCGCATGAGGCCGTCGCGCTGGTCCCGCATGGCGATGATGCGGAGCTTTTTCATCCTCACGATGGCCATCAGCCGTTCACGATCCTTTCCACGATCTTGTCCGCGACCTCATCCATTTTCCGCTCGGCCCGGGCCTTCATGGCGGCCTCCCGGTTGCGGGTATTGGACGCCAGCGTACCGGCGTCGCCCTTGGCCTTCTCGTCGGCCTTGCGGACCAGGTCCTTTATCTCGGTCTCGGCCTTGGCGTTGGCGGCGTCGATCATGGCCTTCACGGCCTCCTCCGCCTCCTGCACAGAGCGCTTGGCATCCGCCTGGGCGGCGGCCTTGATCTGGCGGGCCTTCTCCTCCGCCAGGGCGATGGTATCCAACGCCTCCAATGACATATGAAGCACCTCCGCTGCTCCCCTTTCCGGCGCTTTCCCGGAAAGAGGACGATTAGGCAAAATCGGCAAATCACACCACTATTATAATACACTTTATCGTCCACTTGCGCAATAGATAACGGGAGAATTATGTCACAAACTTTTCCATTTTCCCCGGCCCGCGGGGACACTTGTCCTCCGGGTGAAAGTAGTGTATAATGATAGGCGATTTCATGACCGGGAGGCATCCTCATGGCGGAACAGTATGCCAGACGGCGGCTCACCGACCGCAGGGACGGGCGGCGGCTGCGCACCATATCCCCTGTATTCCAGCTCACCCCCTTCATGCTGCGGGACCCCAGCGACGCGGTATGCAGCTTTACCGACCAGGCGGAGGTCAGCGCCATCGAGACCTGGCTCCGGGCCCGGCGGCGGGAGGGCAACGAGGACATCTCCCTTATCCACATCGTCATCGCGGCCTATGTGCGCATGCTGGCCAACCGCCCTGCCATGAACCGCTTCGTCCAAGGCCGGTTCCTGTACGCCCGGCACCGGATCGACGTGGTGCTGTCCTACGGGCGCACCGGCGGCGCGAACGAGGGGGCCCAGACCGTGACGGTCCGGTTCCAACCCACGGACACGGTGTACGACGTGTACCGCAAGATCAACACCCAGCTGGACAACATGAAAGCGGACGAGTCCGCCGGCCGGACAGAGCGGGTAGCCGCCACGCTGGTAAAGACGCCCCGGTTCGTCCTGCGGGCCGCCATGGCCATCATCCGCTGGCTGGACTACCACGGCTGGCTGCGGGAGCGCTGGACCGACTGGAGCCCCTTCCACGGCACCGCCGTCATCTCCGACGAGGGCGCCTGCCATCTCCCCTCCATCGCCCGGAGCATGAACCGGATGGGCTGTATGCCCGTGAGCCTTTCCGTGGGCCGCATCCGCAGCGCCGTGGAGCTGGACAAGTCCGGCGAGCTCCACGAGCGCAAGTACATGGACTACACCGTCTCCTACGACAGCCGCATCGCGGACAACACCTACATAGGCTCCGCCTTCCGCTATTTCCGGTACTACCTGGCCAACCCCACGGAGCTGGAAAAGGTACCGGATAGAGTCAACGAAGACTCTCTATAATTAACTTAGACCACCACCGCACCCAAGCCTCCCCTGTGCAAGGGGAGGTGGGCAGGTTATCATACGAAGTGCAACACTGAAAGAAAAAAGAGACAACATAGCTCAAATCGTGTAAAATG
>CANQIH010000137.1 GCA_947624035.1 uncultured Oscillospiraceae bacterium
AGGAGCCCCTGGGCGGGGCTGTCAGCGCCCTTATGAAGCGGCTGGAGTCTGTGGAGATGGAGACGGACGATCTCATCCTGGCGCTGATCCTGTACCTCATGTACCGGGAGAGCGGGGACAAGGATCTGCTCATCATGCTGGGGGCCATGCTGCTCACGTGATATGTGTGAAAACGAAAGCGCCTGACGCGATGCCGCGTCAGGCGCTTACCTATGCTGTTACCGTCTTCCACCGCCGCCGCCGCTGCTGTGGCCGCCGAAGCCGCCGCCGTGGAAGCCGCCGCCACCGCCCCGGAAGCCACCGCCGCCGCTGCGGAACCCGCCGCTGGGCCGGCTGGGCCGGCTGGGGGGCGCTGGCCGCCGGTGGGAGGGCATATTGCGCATGCCCATGTTCATGGGGCCGGGCCCGGGCCCGGGGCCCATGGGCCGTCCGCCCATGGGAGGGGGCGGGGGTGGGGGCTGCCGGCGGTACCAGTCGTTGTACCGGCGCCGGCCGCCGAACCAGAATATGGGCCAGAAGCCGCCGGTGTAGCCCCAGCCGCGCATCCTTCTGAAGCGGCTGGACGCGCCTATGATCCAGATCATGAAGACGATGAGGATGATCGCAAAGATAGCCATAAAGAAACCTCCTCCGGTCGACTGGGCGGGCTCCGGTTCGCCGTAGCCATAGCCGTAGCCGTCGTATCCGTAGCCGCCGTAGCTCTCGTCATAGCCGTAGCCGCTGTCCAGGGCGGCGGCGTCCACGTCGTAATAGTCCAGGTACCAGTCATAGAGCTTTTCAGCCAGGGTCTGGACGGCGTCGTCATACCGGCTCTTGTCCGCGGATGGCCAGAAGTAGTCGTCCATGTAGTCGCCGGCCGTGTCGTCGTCAAAGGAGCGGTGGATGCCGCTGCCCACGGTGAGCCAGCCGCGCCCTTCCTCGGCCACCAGCAGCACCAGCATGCCGTTGGAGTCGGTGCGGCTGCCCACGCCCCAGTCGCTCATGAGCCGGGCGGAGGCCACGTCGGTGTCCTCGTCCAGGTAGTTCACGGTGACGAACACGAGCTGAGCGCTGTCGCACTCGCTCTCCAGGACGGCATTGTACTGCGCCACGATCTCTTCTGTCTCGGCGGACAGCACATCGGCGGTGTCCCGGACATAGAAGCCGCTGCCCGTGCCGGGCTCCAGGTCTAGGGCCAGGGCGGGGACCGCCAGAAGCGCCGCCGCCAGCGCCAGGGCCAGCAGAGTTTTCAATGCTCTCATGCTCTCACCTCATGGAAAGGTCTCCGGGGCCTTGACCCCGGTCAGACGCCGGAGGATACCGGCGGGAAAGGCGTTCAGCTCCTTATCCCGGAAGGCCTGGATGTGCTCGTTGTAGGCGGGGTCATCCAGGATGGCCTGGGCCCGGTCCAGGTCGGAGATGATGGCGTCATAGTCGTCGCTGCTGTCCCGGATGGGCGCGCCGGCCTGGGCAGCAGCCTTGACCGCCTCCACCGCCTTGGCAAAGGCCTGATCGGCCGCGCCGATGGCGGGGATGTCCTGGTCATCCAGAGCGTCCGCCAGGGCGCGGCGGCTCTGGCTCAGGGCGCCGTAGGCTGCCTCCCAGGGACCGTCATCCCCGATGACGGACAGCAGCCGGGCGCCCAGGTCCACGCAGTTCTCCAGCTGGTCCCCGGGGCATGTGTGGTAGTCCTCCGATTGGAGCAGGCTCTTGTCGAAGAAGGCGGCCTCCGCCTTCTCACAGGCACGGGTCAGGCTCATGTGGCTGCCGATGAGGGTGAACACGACCACCACCAGGACGAATATGACAACGGCAAATGAGCGTTTTTTCAGAAGACTCATATCAACGCCTCGCAGAGTTTGCGCCCGCAGGCGCAAAAATGAATCAAGGTTTTTATCCCTTCATTTCCAGGAGCTTCTTTTTCAGCTCGCCCTCAATGCGGCCCAGCTCCACCTCGGCCTGGGCCCGGCGGGCACGGCCGTCGTCCTGGATCTGGCGTACCTCCTCCAGGGTGGCGATGAGCTGCTGGTTGGTCTGCTTCAAGGTCTCCAGGTCCACGATGCCCCGTTCGGCCTCCTGGGCCACGGCCACGGACCCGGCGTGGAGCGCCGCGGCGTTTTTCTTGAGCAGGTCGTTCGTCACCTCGCTGACGTTGTGGGAGGCCTCCATGGCCTGCTGGGAGTGGTACACGCTCATGGCGATGACCATCTGGCTCTTCCACAGGGGGATGGTGTTGACGATGGCCGTCTGGATCTTTTCGGTCATCAGGGCGTCGTTATTCTGGATCATGCGGATCTGGGGGCCCATCTGGATGGAGATGATCCGGGTCAGCTCCAGGTCGTGGAGCTTTTTCTCAAAGCGGCCGATGAGGCTGGCGAAGTCGTTGGCGGCCTGGGCGTCCTCGGGGGCGCCGGTCTCCTCCGCCTTCTTCATGAGGGCCGGCAGGTCCTTTTCCCGCAGCTCCTGGACCCGCAGCTTGCCGGCGATGATGTACATGGTGAGCTCCTTGAAGTACTCCTGGTTCATCTCGTACATCTTGTCCAGGGTGACGATGTCCTTGGTGAGGGTGATGGCGTGCTGGTCCAGGGCGGCGCTGATCTTGTCCACGTTGACCTCGGCCTTGTCGTACTTGGTCTTGAGATCATTGATGCTCCGGGAGGCCTTGTGGAACAGGCCCTTGAGGCCCTTGGGCTGCTCCTCCTCGGCGTTCAGGCCGTTGAGCTGGCTCACCAGGTCGGAGAGCATATCGCCCACCTCGCCCAGGTCCTTGGTGCGGACCCGCTCCAGCGCCTGGGCGGAGAACTCCGCGATGTTGTTCTGGGCCTGGGAGCCGTAGGACAGCACCTGGGTGGAGTCGGTGATGTCGATCTTCTTGGAGAACTCACGGACGGCGGCCTGCTCGGCGGGGGAGAGCTTGTCGATGTCCAGCTTTTCCACCGGGGCCTCCTCCTGGGGCTGCGCCTGGGCCTGGGCGGGCTTCTCATTGCCCAGGGTCAGGGTGGGCACGGCCTTCTCCGCGGCGGCCACGGCGGCAGCGGCGGCGGCCACGGGGGAGGCGTCAGGGACAGCAGGGGCCGCGGGGGCCTCTGCCGCAGGGGCATCCGCTCCGGCACGGGGCGCGGGATCGAGGGTCAGGTTGAATTTCAGTTCTTCGTCGGCCATGGTTTTATCGTCCTTTCCAAATTATTTATCCGGTGTGGTCTGTGGTCTTGTGTCCAGTTCCCCGGCACGGGCCTTTTTCAAAAGCTCCTGCAGCTCGTCGGTGCTCTGGAGACCCTGGCGCTTGAGAAGGTTTTCCATGACGGAGATGTCGGCGTCGATGTCCAGCGCATCGTTCTTATAGAGGGCGTCCAGCTGCTTCTCGTAGGCCTGGATGAGGGAGTCCAGCATGTCCGCGATGCGCTGCTTCGTGCCGGAGATGTTCTCGCCCTCCACGCCCTGGGCCGCCAGCCGGTCGTAGGCGTTCAGAAGCTGCATGGTGGAGGGGAGGAAGTAGTTCTGGAATTTCTGGATGAGCGGCACGTCGGCGGGGTCGGCCTTGCCGTCCTGGGCGATCTTGTCGTTCAGCTCCGCCAGACGGGCGATCCGGGTGCGGACGCCGGTGTCGGGGATGGAGGCGGCCAGCCTGTCCATCTCCTGCCGGGCCGTTTTGGCGCTGCGGACGACGGCGTCCGCCGGGGTGGCGGGCTCCGGCTCCGGCTCGGGCTCAGGCTCGGGGACGTATTCCGTCACGGGCTTGATGAGCGCGTCCGCCGCCAGCCATGCTGCCGCCGTCACCAGCGCGGCGATGAGGAAATGTGTGAGCTTGTACAGCGGGAAGACCAGCGCGTACACGGCAAAGACCGCGGCGGCGATGTACACGGGCAGGGCCCGGCGCCGCTTGACCTCTCGCATGAGGCGGTCACCTCCTTTGCATACACTAATATTTTATGATAAACAGCGGTTTCCGTCAAGGTCTACTTGCGCGTTTCATACAGGGCGTGATATACTGTACCGGGCCTGCGGATACCCAGCGGCCGATGGGGACAGACCGGCCGTCGCCGGTCCGCCCCCTATGTGAAAGCCTGTCGTGCACGGCGCGACTGACCTATACTATGCAGATGGAGACACTCATGACAACGATCAAGATCGCACCGTCGATCCTCGCCGCCGATTTCACCCGCCTGGGAGACGAGGTCGCAAAGGTCCTGGAGGGAGGGGCCGACTACATCCATGTGGACGTGATGGACGGCTACTTCGTGCCCAACATCTCCCTGGGGCTGCCAGTGATGAAAAGCATGCGCAACATGTTCCCGGACGCCTTTTTTGACGTGCATCTGATGGTCTCCCGGCCGGAGCGGTACGCCGAGGTCTTCTGCGAGGCAGGCGCCAGCCATATCACCGTCCATGTGGAGGCGGACATGCCGGAAAAGACCACCCAGGCCCTCAACGAGATCAGCAGCCTGGGCGTGCGGATCGGCCTTTCCGTCAAGCCAAAGACGCCCATATGGGCCCTTGAGCCCTGGATCGAGGACATCGACATGGCCCTCATCATGACCGTGGAGCCCGGCTTCGGCGGCCAGAGCTTCATGCCCGGTATGCTGCAGAAGATACGGGACCTGCGGGCGCGGCTGGACGAGGTCAACCCGGACTGCGACATCGAGGTGGACGGCGGCATCACCCTGGAGACGGCCGGGCCTGCCAAGGCGGCCGGCGCCAACGTGCTGGTGACCGGGTCGGCGGTGTTCAGCAGCGACGACTATGGGCGGATGATCCGGCTGCTCAGAGAAGTGAGATAGATATATGCCTTTCTTTCCTGTTTCCTTTGAAGAACTGATCGACCGCTTCGCGGCCCTGCCCGGCATCGGGCGCAAGAGCGCCCAGCGGCTGGCCTTCCATGTGCTGGCCATGCCGGAGGGGGAGGCTGAGGCCTTTGCCGAGACCATCCTGACGGCCCGGCGGAGCGTGCACACCTGCCCCGTGTGCCAGAACCTGACCGACGGGGAGGTCTGCCCCGTCTGCGCAGACGAGCGGCGGGACAGGAGCGTCATCTGCGTGGTGGCGGAGCCACGGGACGTGGCCAGCCTGGAGCGCAGCCGGGAGTACCGGGGCGTGTACCACGTGCTCCACGGGGTGCTCTCGCCCATGAGCCATGTGGGCCCGGACGACATCCGCGTCGCGGAGCTGGTGAAGCGCGTGGCCGCCGGCGGGGTGGAGGAGGTCATCATGGCCACCAACCCGGACACCGAGGGCGACGCCACGGCCATGTACATCGCCCGGCTTCTGAAGCCGTTCGAGGTGAAGGTGACCCGGCTGGCCTACGGCATCCCCGTGGGCTCCAACCTGGAGTTCACCGACGACGCCACCCTGGCCCGGGCCCTGGAGGGCCGCCGGGAGCTGTAAGACGGATTTTCGCGGCGGGGCGTATACTCCCCGCCGCATGTGGGTAAAAATCAAAACGGGCGGGGAGACCGGCCCGCTGTTGTATTACATATCGAAGGAGTTATTTTCATTCTATGGCACAAAAATTGAAGATCATGGCCCTTGGCGGTCTGGATGAGATCGGCAAGAACCTTTACGTATACGAGTACGGCAAGGACATCCTGGTGGTGGACTGCGGCATGGGCTTTCCCGACGAGGACATGTACGGCATCGACGTGGTCATCCCGGACATCACCTATCTCGTCCAGAACAAGGACCGGGTGCGGGGCATCGTCCTCACCCACGGCCACGAGGACCACATCGGCGCCGTGCCCTACGTGATGAGCCGCATCAGCTGCCCCATATACGCCACCCGCCTCACGGCGGGCCTGGTGCGGCTGAAACTGGAGGAGCACCGCCTGGCGGACCAGGTGAAGCTCATCACCTGCTCCGCGGGGGACACCTTTAAGGTCGGCAGCGCCTTCACCTGCGAGATGATCCACGTGAACCACTCCATCGCCGACAGCGTGGCGGTGGCCATCCGAACCCCCGTGGGCATGCTGATCCACACCGGCGACTTCAAGATCGACCTGACGCCCATCGAGGGCGGCGTGTTCGACTTCCACCGGTTCGCGGAGCTGGGGAAGGAGGGGGTGCTGGCCCTTCTCAGCGACTCCACCAACGTGGAGCGGCCGGGCTACT